>CAZKJI010000007.1:0-35415 GCA_964553005.1 uncultured Acinetobacter sp.
TGATGGTAGTGTGGCGTTTGCCATGTGAGAGTAAGTCATCGCCAGCTTTTAAATACTAAACCTCCCAACCAATGTTGGGAGGTTTTTTATTTCTATTTTAACTCAAGTATTTATCTCAAAATCAAGTAGGAATGAGAATTATAAAATCAAAGTTTCCTTGTCTTGGTATTTATTGAACAATATTTTGCAATATAAGTAACAAAAAAATTAAATATTTTTTGCCAGATAGTTCACTTTTTTGACGATAAAAGTGGTATTACGAATTGATAAAATATATTATTTCGAGTAAATTTTTGTACAAAAGTCTTAATTCTATTGTAAGACTATTATATTAAATAAGATGGATATTACTGATATGGCACATTTGAAAAATTTAAAGAAAATTGGGGTGAATACTACGGTATTGGTAACTTCCCTTGCTCTTGGTGCATGTGGAGGTGGAGGTGGATACTATGGGAATAATGATTCATCTAATAATAATGAAAATAATACAGGAGGAAATCAATCTGAGACGGATACTACAAAAGTTGCTCAAAGTCTGACTGTAACTTTACAAGATGCTGAGGGTAAAACCTTACAAACCGCTCAGGACAATAGTCGGGTTAAAGTAGCTATCAAAGTACTTAATGCTGATAAAGGTGGCATTGCAGGTAAAGATATTCGTTTAAGTATTAACGATGCTGACAAAATTGGTGTAGAAAGTACAAGCTCAAAAGTAACATCTGATGAAAATGGGGTTGCAACATTTACATTAGATATTCCTGCACTACAAGCTGCAACTGGAAAGGTACAATTAACGGCAGTTGTTGATGGGACGACTATTTCGATTCCATATACACTCAATATTCAGAAAGCAAGTACCATTACAAGTGACTATAATTTGAGTGTTGCTCAAGGTACGGTATTAAATTTGCCAAAAGGTTCTGCTGATATTGCTGTGCAAGTCACTGACACGAATGGAGGCGTAAAACCTGGACAAACCGTTCAACTTACTTTACCAGCAGAGATGCAAGGTAAATTTGTGATTGCATCAGGTTCATCAATCAGTACAGATGCCGAGGGTAAGGCAACTTTTAAAATTACTGCAAATGCAGATTTAACAACCGCAGAAATTGCGCAGATTATTGCAACTTCGCAGACATTAACGTTTAAGTTGATTGATGAGCATAGAGCTGAAAGACAGGCAACGGCTGCTTTAACCTTTAATGATATTTCTAAGACGGTTAGTGTCTTAGAAGTGATTACGCCAGATACTTCGATTGCAGCCAAAGCAGGTACGGCAAAAGTTCGTGTATTTGCTAGAAATAGTAATGGTGATACTTTAGCGAGTACCAAAGTTAAACTAGCTGTAGAAGCTGTTGCTGCTTCTTATGGTGTTACACTGGATAAGGCGGAAGCAACAACCAATGCACAAGGTTATGCTGAATTTACATTGTCTAGTAATGCGACTCATCCTATTGCATTGGCACAACTTGGTATTCAATTAACAGCAACTTATACTGAAAATAATCAAAACATTAAGGGTAATGCAACAGTTCAGGTTGTAACTGCTGATGAAACTGTAGACAATCAAGAAATCATTCAACGTTTTGAAATAGCATCTTCATATAAAGTTAATGCTGTTAATGATAGTGTTGAGATTACGGTTAAAGCTGTTAATTATAAAGGGTTAGGAGCATCTAATGGTCAAGTGACTCTTAAATTAAATGCAGAAGCTACTTCTAATGGCGTAACTTTTGATGGTGCTGCAACTAAAAATGTAGATACCAATGGTTTAGTTACTTTTAAACTTAAAACGATTTCACCAACACCAACGCCAACGCAAAAATCAATTGATGCTTTGGTTGCGGCAGGGATTACTGCAACATTCAGTGCTGAAAAGACTTTACCTAATCAGGTTAAAGCCGAGAGTGCAATTGATATTACAGTTGAAAAGGGAGCGGCTTCAGAGGAAGCAATTCAATATTTACAAATAGACCCTATTTTTAGTACTTTTGATTATACTAAAGATCAGACAATTACGGTGAAAGTAAAAGCAATTGGTGAAAAAGGAAGTGCTTTACAGAAAGCAAAACTGACTCTTAAGCCGAATGCACAATTTCAAGCATTAGGTTTAAGCCTCACTGGGCAAGCGGAACAGGAAACAGATAATCAGGGTTATGCAACTTATGTGTTGGCATATAAATATAATGGTTTACCAACGCAAAAAGATGCAGCAAATGCGGGCATAAATCTGGTTTTTGCATCAGTTTTAGATACGGCAATAACGCAACTTGTAAAACTTAATTTCACCGCACCACAAAATAAGCCAGAACTTGATTATTTAACTGTTGATACAGATGGTGTGAAATCCATTATTCTTGGTGTTGAAAAGTTGGTAACTGTACGAGTAAAAGCAGTTGATAACCAAGCTAATGCTTTAGTTGGTCAGGAAATTGGGTTTAGTGTAACTGATGGTATCTCACTTACCAAAGGCGTTTCTTACGCTTCACCAACCAAGGTAAAAACGGATAATAATGGATTTGCTGTATTTAGTTTAAAAGTTAAGGCACAGAATCAGAGTGATTTTGACTCATTACTAAAAGGTATTGATATTGCTGTGACACCTATAGGTACAGATGACAAAAAAATTGTTCGACATATTGAATTATCTGCACTTAGAGTAGATGCAGAGGTCGATAGTAACGTGCAACAATTGATGATTGATCCAATTGTGGATGCCTATAGTTCTGTACAGAATCAAAATATTGTTGTGAGGGCAAAAGCATTAGATAATAAAGGTAATCCGCTAGTTAATGCGCGTGTAAATATTACACCATCACTATCAAGTGCTGATATGAAAACTTTGCAGCTAAGTTTAGTGAGCCAAGCTGAGCAAGTTACAGATGCGGAAGGTTATGCAACGTTTACATATAGCTATAAATATGATGGTACATTGGAACAGGCAGCATTGGCTCAAACTGGTGTAGATTTCACTGTAAGTTCAGCCATTACAAATAAGACAGACAAGGTACAAGTTAAGTTCGCCGCATTACCAAAAATATTGGATTACTTTACTTTAACTTCATCTGATTATAGTTTGACTCTTGATGGTGAAAAAGTAATCACAGTTACTGTAAATGCTAAAGATGTGAATGGTGTTGCATTAGCAGGACAAGTTGTTGGAATAGGTTTAAATGAAGCTGCTTTGCCTAATGGTGTGACATTATTAACACCTACTGCTAAAGTTACTGATATTAAGGGTCAAACAACTTTCCAAATTCGTATTGCTCCACAAACAGCTAGTCAAATAGATAACTTAGATGCAAATGATTTGACGATTGCAATTGTCGGTAAACGCCCAGATGGTACGCAATATTCGGCAGTACAGAAAATTGAATTATCTAAACCTGTTGTTGCACTTCAAGATCTAGCTAATTTAGAAATTATTTCAGTGAAGCCGACTCTTTCCGTTTTAGGTGAGGAGACGCGTGTTAAGGTTGTCGCGAGAGATGCATCAGGAAAAGCAATTCCGAATACACCAATTGCTGTGGCTCTGTCCTCTTTAGTTTCTAGCCGTGTATCATTAAGTGATGTACCTGCAACTACAAATAGTAAAGGAGAAGCTGAGTTTACGGTTACTGTTTCAGAAGGTAAATATGATGAGAGTTTGATCAAGAACGGAATTATTTTTGCCGTTGTTGGTACAAACTTGAATAATGGTGACCGTTTACAACAAACAAGTTCTATTGGTATTACTGCACCAGCAAATGCTTTAAATCCACGTTTGACAGCAGATATAAATACAGTGACAGCAGGGCAAACTGTAAAAGTATATGCTTCGGTTAAAGATGAAATGGGGCTGAATACTGCTGCGGGTACACCAATGCGTTTAAGCCTAAACTCAGAAGCGGTCACTGCTGGTGTGAAATTAGCTAGCGAAGCTGTGGTTGTGCAGGCAAATGGTTCAGTTGCGGTAGACTTGATTGTACCTAAAGGCATTAGTTCAGCAACATTAAATTCTATTGTCGTAACAGGAACAATTCGTGATCCACGTGGTAATGAAATTCCGACAAATTTAACGTTCAGGGTTCAAGATGCAATTAATCCATATCACTTAACGATTGATAGCAATCGTGTATCACTCAGTTCAGCAGGGGATACTGCGCTTGTTACAGTAAAATTACTGGATGTGAATCAGGGAGGAGTTGCGAATCAACTTGTAACTTTGGCTATTGCTGATCCTAGAGTTGCGACTTCGATTAACGGATCATCACAGATTGTTACAAATGAGTTTGGTGAAGCAGTTTTTGAACTTTCAATGAAAGCTGTTGCTGGTTTAGTAGCACCAATTCCAAATATTGCACTGACAGCGACTCATACCAATGATAATGGTGTAATGGTTTCGCAAACATCACAAATTCAGGTTCATACGCCAACAGCACTTGCTCCTCAACTTGACTTAAAAATTAAAGCATCTAAAGATAAATTACATGTTCGTGGTGATGCTGTTGATGTGTCAGTATTGGTTACGGATGTGAATGGTTCAAGTCAGTCAGGTAAGGCTGTAACAATGACGATTCCTAATTATCGTAATAATGGGGCTTATATTCGTGGTGCATCAACGATAGAAAGTGACGAAAATGGTTGGGCTAAATTTACTGTCGTTGTAGATGAAAGTTTACGCGGTTCAGGTTATACAGCCGCTCAGTTTGTATCTGATGATTTAAATATTGAAGCTGTGGTTAAGGATTCTCAAAATACAGAGCGCCGCCAAAGCTATTTAATGGATATTGTTTCTGCTGATGTTCCAGTAACGCAAGGAGCGATTACGGTTGTCATGAATCCAACTAGTGTTGGTGTAGATGATGCAGATGGTATTTATTATAACTGGAATGCTTCGGTTCAAGTTGTTGATTTAGATGGTCGCCCTGTAGCAAATCAAAATGTTACAATGGATGTACGAGCTGTGGAGTTTAAGCGAGGTGCTTGGACAGTAGTCGAGGATTCTGTAACAAAAGAAAAATCTTGGGTGCAATATTTACCACCAGCACCTCCATTAGTTGCACCATTATCATGTACTGTTCCTGCAAATGATGACCCAACAACTCCATACGATGATCGTAATGTGACTATTCATGGCTTGAACAAATTTGATCAGGTATTGAATACGTATCGCGATATCTTGACTTTGGATCGCAACGGTAATCAAGTATTAGAAACACTCAATGCTGTGCGCTTTATTGGTGCAAGTGAAGCAAACCCTTATACAGCAACTTATACGACGGATAAAGAGGGCAAGTTTGATTTCCAATTGCGTTATCCAAAAGCTTATGCAACATGGTTATCTGTTCAGGTTGGTGCAACAACAACGTTATCTACGTTCCCTATTCATGGTTATCGTACTGTTTCATTGGCGCCAGTTGCTGCTGATTTTGATAAAACAAATTGGGCCTATACACCATCTTTAGATAATACAAGTCCATTTGGTACACTACATACTTGTAAATAAGTTCTATTATTAAAATGGAAGCTTTCGAGCTTCCATTTTTATTTGAAGATTTTTTATTAATCCTCCAACAAATCCATTTGCTTTGCTAACTGATATAGGTTGTTAGAACGATTACCTGTGCGGCAGAACATCAGGATTGGCTTTGGCAATTCGTTATAGTGATTAGCAAATGTGCGAACATCTAACTCTGTGATCTGACCTGCAACAACTGGTTGGTAAACATAATCTAGGCCAGCATTACGAGCTGATTCTTCAATCTGTGCGCTTGTAGGTTGTTCAGAACCACCCTCCATGTCTGGACGATTATTAATAATAGATTTGAAGCCTTTTTCGGCAACTTGATCTACATGCTCAGGGCCGATTTGACCTGCAAAACCAACATTTTCTGACATCTTGTCACTCCAAAAATAAACAAAACATTTTATGCTCTATCATAGCATTAAGCTTGATCTTGAGTTTAAATGTCTATAGTAAATAAATGATGATAAGTCATAAGATAAAGCATTGGAGCGCGCATGCACACCTACACAGTTGAGCCGTTGTATGTTCCTAGTGGCGAAGAAACCATAGCAGCAGATTTCTACCTACCAAAGACCAATATTAAACCTGCTGTAATTCTTATGGCACATGGCTTTGCGGGGTTGCGTCAATTCAAACTAGTTCAGTATGCACAGCGTTTTGCTCAGGCAGGTTATGCCGTTATCCTGTTTGACTATCGTTATTGGGGTGGCAGTACAGGGAAACCACGGGAATTGGTTTCACTCAGTGCTCAACTGGATGATTGGAAAACCATTGTTCAATATGCTTCGAATTGTAAATTAATTGATAGTCGACGTATTATTTTATGGGGAACTTCTCTAAGCGGTGGATATGCGCTTAGTTTAGCCACTGACCTTAAAAATATTCAGGCCGTGATGGTACAAGTACCTTATGTAGATGGTGCTGAAACAGCAAAATTATACCCATTACAACGTTATCCAGAGGCTTTAAAGCGTTCTAGTCAGGATTACATGGGGTCTAAGATGGGTTTAGACCCTAAAACTTTGCCAGTTGTAGATCAGCATAAACTATGCTTTTTACCGACCTCCGATAGTTATTATGGTTATCATTCGATTGTAAATCCTGACTATTATTGGAGTGGCGAAGTTCCTGCACGTGTATTTTTTAATTTAATGCGCTATCGTCCAATTCAATTTGTACGCAAAATTAATATTCCTGTTTTGTTTATTGCTGCGAAACATGATTCTTTGATTCCAATTGCATCCAGTCGTGAAGCTGCGACCAATATTGCACCATTTGTAAGCTATCATGAGTGGGATATGAAACATTTTGAGGTTTATCACGGTTCATGGTTTGAAAAAGCAGTCACAACCCAATTAGAATTTTTACATCAACATATCGGAGTGATGTAAATGATTATTGTCTGTGCATCCTGTGGTGCAAAAAATCGTGTACCTGAAGAAAAATTAGCAGTTCATCCCAACTGTGGGCAATGCCATCAACCATTATTAACGTTAGCGCCAATTGAACTCAATGAACAAAACTTTAGTCAGTTGATTGCCCATACTGATTTACCTGTGCTGATCGATTTATGGGCAGATTGGTGTGGACCTTGTAAGATAATGGCACCTCATTTTGCTGAGGTTGCTAAACATAATCCTCAGGTCGTGTTTGCTAAAATTGATACTGAAGCAAACCCGCGTTTAAGTGCTGCATTTAATGTCCGCAGTATTCCGACTTTGGTCTTAATGAATAAGACGACTGAATTGGCCAGAATAAGTGGTGCATTACGTACACCAGAGCTACAGCAATGGTTAAATCAGCAATTACAGCAACATCAAGGAAATTAACATGACGGAACGCTTGAATCGTCCAGAAGGGACGTTATCGCTGCAAAACATTGCCATGCCCGCCGATACTAATTGGAGCGGCGATGTTTTTGGAGGCTGGATTGTATCTCAGATGGATCTCGCAGGAGCGATTCATGTTGAACGTTTGAGTAAAGGGCGTTGTGCAACCATTGCGATTAACCAGATGACTTTTCTTGTTCCTGTGAAAGTGGGGAACGTGATTAGTTGCTACACCAAAATTCTTAAGGTGGGCAATACCTCGGTTCAGGTACAGATTGAGGTGTGGAACAGTCATGATGATTCGCGTGAACCTGTAAGGATAACGGAAGGGGTTTTTACTTTTGTTGCAGTTGATGTGAATGGAAACAAGCGACAGATTGCTGAACAGATTAAGCAGGAATTTATTGCTGGTTAAGCCAAAAAATAAAGCCCAAATTTATTTGGGCTTTATTGTGCATAATTGAGAATTATTTTTTACGTTTTGGCAACCAAGCCCAAAGCATCTGACATTGAATTGGTTCATTACCAGAATCATCAATTACGGTTACAGGAATCAATAGCTCGCCTTTCTCCTGATCAGCAATCAATTTTTGCTGGTCAGCCGACAAGGTTGCTGTTGCGGTTAAACCACCCTGTGCGACCTTTAAATAGTCTACGTGTAGTGATTTGATCAATACAATACGATCATCAGGAACATGTAGAGCTGTTAAGAAGCCTGTTGCTGTTTCAGCGAGCAAAGCCATTGCTGCAGCGTGAACACCTTTAATATGATTTTGCATGTTACGCTGGTTTTCAATACGCACAGTGACGTGGTCTTTATCGACTTCTAAATAACGAATATTGGCAGTGCCCACCATTGGGACAACTCGCCCAAAGGCTTTACTCCATAAGGTGCTACGGATGCTTTTTGGAAATTTAGACGTGGTTTTAACCAGCGTATAAAGACGGTTATCTTTTGCCATAGTGAACCTATTGCTTAATCTTTAAAATTATTGAATTGAAGCGGTAGACCAAATTGCTGTTCACGTAAAAAGTTCATGACCTGTTGCAAGGTATCACGCTTTTTATCAGTGACACGGATTTTGTCTCCCTGAATGGAAGATTGCGCTTTAATACCACTTTCTTTAATGGCTTTATTAATTTTTTTTGCGGTATCAGAGTCAAGTCCATCCTTAAGTTTGACCACTTGAATCACATGCTTGCCAGAGGCAGTTGCTTTTTGTGGATCAAGTGCCTGTACATCAACCTTGCGTTTGTAGAAGTGGTTTTCAAGCATGGTATAAACTTGTTCACACTGGAAGTCACTTTCAGTGGAGATTTTGATTTCCTTGTTTTTTTCATTGAGTTCAATCGAAACGTCCTGCCCGCGAAAGTCAAAACGTGTGGCAATCTCTTTTTGTGTGTTTTGCACCGCATGATTGACTTCAAATAACTCTAATTCAGAAACAATATCAAAAGAAGGCATGGTTAGACCTTTACAAAGGGAAAGAATATTTGAGATGCTAAGGGTGTTTTCTTCATTTGCCAAGTGTTGTTTACATCAAAGGAGTGCACAATGATCCGTAAACAAGAAATTACAACATTTGAGTTCCCAGAAGGCGCGGTCATTTGGGATGTCCGAGAGACCAATGCGTATACAGAAGCTCATGTCAAAGGGGCGGTCAATCGTCCAATTGCTGAATTAACTGCGGATAGTCTGACTCAGGTTGCAGCGGATCAGCCGATTTATATTTTATGTGGCGGTGGCAGCAAGGCACCACGTGCGGCGGAGCTTCTGGATGGTCTGGATGCTTCCCGTGAATATGTGGTACTGATGGGAGGTACGCGTGCGGCGCGTGACGCGGGTCTGCCTTTAGAACAGGGTGATTAAATCACTCAGAAATTTGCCAAAATACTTGTGTATTTTGGCAAATTAAAAAAATTGAAAATCTGTGATAATTAAAAAAATAAGGACTTAAGCCGAATAATATGGCTTTTTCACTTTGGTCTTCTTCTGAAATCTTTGTGGGTTCAGCTTATCTAGTAGCTTTTGCGGAACTGGACACAGTTCGCCTAATATCAAGGCTGCCAAAATCTCACTACAAAGCGGCGCAAACATGAATCCTTTGGAACCCAGACCTGCAAAGGTATAGATGTGTTCATCACCTTGCATTTTTCCAAGCAATGGGAGGTAATCCAGACTCTGCGCCCGAACAGATGCCCGACCTTGCCAGATATCTACTGAGGGAAGCTGTTGTGCATATGCTGGAAAGACACTGTGGATAAGTTCGTAGTTATGCACATGGTCTGCTGCCAGCACTTCAACGTCATCCCGATTTGGATAAAAGGATGCCCCCAATAGCAAATGCGAGGCATCCATTTGTGTGCAGTACCCACCATAGCTATAGGCTCGTTTCAATGAAAGGGCTTGCTTGGTATTTTCCACCCAACTGACCTGTCCACGAATGGGTTTTAAGATTGGGTAATTTTCAAATAGTTCAGCACTTTGTCTGGCACAGCACACGATCACATGATCTGCTGTTGCGATGAGTTGTTGCTCTTGCCAGACTTCAGTCTGGTTTTCTATTTGTTTTAGTGCAGAGATTTTTGCAATTTTTAAACTGATGTTTGGATGTTGCAAAATTTCATCACGTAACTGATGAGGGGAAACTGCACCTGCCTGATGTAAAGTGAGGCTTGGAAACTCAGTCTGAGGAATAGAATTGTCTGCCTGCTTTATATTTTCAGATAATACATTTTCAGGATATTGCTCAACCAGACCTAACAATTCATCCGCATTTTTTAAAGCAATCTGTTGAACCTGAATCGGTCTAAAAGCCTTGAATTGTGAATAAAAATTCAAGGCATGTTGCCAACTCAGCGTCATTAAATGCTCATGCGCCTGTTCAATCGGGCATAGCTTTGGATTAAGCAGCGCTAGGGGATTGCCCGATGCGCCTGAGAGTGGCTCATTCTGCTCGTAGATGGTGACCTGATGCCCACGCTGGGCAAATGCCCATGCTGTATTTAAACCTGCGATTCCAGCACCAATGATGGCGATTTTACGTTGCTTTGATATTTCGGACTTTGGTTGAACTGCAATATCTGTTTCTGAATCTTGCTGCTGGGTTTCAATTTGGGAGGTATCCAGCCAAATGGCCTTGAGCATTTCCCGTTTATGCCCAAAACCGCGTGGACGGCTGATTTTAATACCATGCTGCTTCAGTCCACGTTTGAGTACGCCTGCAACACTGAAAGAGGCAAATGTTGTCCCAAAGCCTGATAAACGCACAATATGATTCAGTACATTTTCCTGCCACATATCAGGATTGCAGGACGGGGCAAAGCCATCCAGAAACCATGCATTGACCGCCTGTGTTTTAGGGATACTCGGAAAAATATCCTGTGCATCGCCTAGCCATAAATCAATACTAAAACGTTCTTCTGGAAAGCTAAGACGATGGCAACCTGCAATCGGTAATGGATATTGCTCAATCAATTTTTCAGCAAGCGGTTTCAGTTCAGTCCAGGCATTCAGGGCACGAATCAGGTCAGCTTTGATTAGAGGAAATTTTTCCACACTTATCACATGTAAATGGCTGTGATTTTCTGGACGGAGCTGTTGCCATAATTGCCACAGGGTCAGAATATTTAAGCCTGTGCCAAAGCCTGTTTCACCGACACAAAAGTATTGATAATCGTTGAGTTGTGACAGACGTTCAGTGAGGTCATTGCCATTGAGAAAGACATGGCGAGTTTCAAGCAAACCATTGTCCTTGGAAAAATAGACATCGCCAAATTGTCTGGAAATAGGCACTTCAATGCCATCGACCAGTTCCCAGTCCAGTTCGGCAGTGTGTATTTTTGCTGATGGAGGCATAGATAAGGAGATCGTGTTTTACCACTGACGGCGGCGTTTGTTGTAGACATAGCTGGCAATAAAGAAGCCGAGAATGACACCAACCGCAATGGTCATCGCGCCATAAAGGAACATCTGGGCACTACGCTCACTTTGTAGAACCTGCACCTGAACTGTTAAGTTATCGTTCTTAAGCTGCAATTCCTGATTTTGGGTAAGTGCTTCAAGATTGGCGTGTTCAAGCTGTTTTAAGCGACTAGCCTGATCTTGAATCAGGGCTTTTACCTTTGCTTCCTGTTGCTGTTTTGCCTTGGCAATTTGTTCAGCCGTCAGAGGCTTTGCTGTCGTGCTAGTTGTATTTGTAGAGGATGGTTTAGCTTGTAGTACTGTGGGTTCAACAGCCCATACGCTTGAACTCAATAAACAAAAAGCGAATAGACTTTTAACGGCAACTTGCATGACTTACCCTTTTGGAAAAGCTTTGTTGAAAGGTTTTACTTCAATCTTTGCGTAAATCCCTTCTTTTAAAAATGGCTCTTCCTGAATCCATGCATCCAGTGCCTCACGACTCTCAAACTCAACAATGATGGTGCTGCCTAAAAATCCAGCCTGTGGATTATTCGGGTCTTTTGGATGCGCGCCCGCAGCAATTAAGCGCCCCTCATCATCCAGCTTTTGTAGACGCTCTACATGCTGGGGACGAATTGCTAAACGTTTTTCCAAGGTATCTTCGTGATCAGTACAGGTCAGCACAAAATATGGCATAGCAGTCGCTCAAATGATTCAGGTTAGTCAGTGGCTTTAAAATGCTTTCTTAAGCAAATCAGTATAACAGCAAGGTAACTGATAGAAACGATAATATCGCCGAAAGCGGTGAATTCGCCCCAGTATTTTCCCTGCATAAATACGAAACCAAAAAAGAAATGCAGTGACGCCAACAAGAAGAACTGCCCACACCATGCCCAGTTTAGACGCATCCAGCCTTTTGGCGTCAGTTCAAGCAACGAACCCAAAAGTTTTTTAATAATTGGTTCACGTTCTTTGTTAAACAGGGGCGTAACCAGGAAACCTATTCCAATCCCGACATTGATAATGACCGCTTTCATTTTGATATAGGTCACATCACTGAATGCCAGTGTAATTCCACCAAAAACCACTGACATGACAACGATAAACCACTGCATTTTTTCCAGTTTGAACTTCTGGAAAAAGAACATGCAACCATAGACCACAAGGGTCGAGATCAGTAGCGCACAGGTCGCAACCAGAATGTGGTTTTGATCCGTATTTCCTGCACTGCCCACAAGTTCCAGTAATGGATGGTGACTATCTTTCGGGTCGGTGGTTTTATAAAAATAAAAGAAGATAATCAGTGGAAGATAGTCGAGCAACGCTTTCATGTTACAGTACAGTGGTGAAATAGGTCAGATAGCATAATACAAAGCATGTTCGGTGTCGATTTACATACGCATAGTTTCATTTCAGACGGTACCTTGTCTCCTGAACAATTGGTACAGGCTGCGGTTGACTTAAAAATAAAGATGCTTGCCGTGACAGATCATGACACGATGGACGGTGTGGCAAGGGCGAGAGATTATGCTCAACAGCATGATATTCAAATTATTTCTGGTGTGGAAGTTTCCAGTCAGTGGTCACGTCCCAGTACTAAAAAGAGTTATGGAGTGCATATCGTTGCATTAAATATGCAGGATGAAACGCCTATCAAGGCAATGCTGGAAAACCAGAAAAAAGTGCGGGCTGAACGGGCAAGACTGATTTGTGAGTTATTGGAAAAATGTATCGGTTTTGATATTTATCCTGATGTAATCGCTCAAGTCGATGGACATGCAGATCGAGTGACACGAACCCATATTGCCAAGACGCTGGTTGAAAAAAATATTGTCACTCGCCCACAGCAGGCATTTGACCGTTTCCTGAAAGAGGGCAAAAAGGCTTTTGTCAAATTTGATGGGGTAGGTTTAAAAGAGACCATTGATGTGATTCATGCCAGTCAGGGCTTTGCGGTATTGGCACATCCGACCCGTTATGATTTGTCTGCAACCAATATCCGTTATCTGATTCAGTTATTTGCTGAGTCTGGTGGTGATGCGGTTGAGTTGCCTGCCAATAGTGAAGCGCTTTCTACACGACACATGGTGGATCGAGTGATTCAGGAGCATGGTTTAGCTGTTTCGATTGGCAGCGATTTTCATGGAGACAATATGCCGTGGATTAAATTAGGACAGACACCACGTATCCATGAGGGGCAAAGAGGGATATGGGAAAGTTTTAGATTATAACTTAATGAAAAAATTAGAAATATTTTTGATAATTGTATTTTTCATGATTGTGTTATGGGGAGTGCAGTGGATGTTTCATGGTTTTCCATAGTATTACGACTGCCAAAGAATCCCTTGAGTTTGATGATTTTTGATTTCTAAGTATTTGCGATAGGAGAACATAAACAGTCTTGGAAAAAGTAAATTCTCCATAATTTTAAGCTGTTGCTCATCAAGCCGAATTTGAATATTTTGTTCTTTTATTTAAATAGACAAGTTATTCTAGTTTTGCTTCAAAATAAATGAAAAAATTATAATTTACAACAAATTATGATCATGTGCCTGAATCGGTGGTGGTGTTGGACGGCCTAGGGTACTCAATAATTCAATTTCAATGGTACGTACCATTGCATCCAGTGGCAGGTCATTACTTTGTGTGCCGAAAGGCTCTTCAATTTCTGTACTGAGTGCATCTAAACCCAGAAAAGTATAAGCCAAAATTCCAACCAAGAGGGGTGTCACCAAACCCAGTAAAGAACCTAGGCTAAAAGGCAACATAAAGCAGAAGAAATAAACGGTTCGGTTCAGTAAAACCGAATAGGCAAAAGGAATAGGTGTATTGGCAATCCGATCACAACCCGTATGCATTTCACTCAAGGCCGCGACATGACGATTCATTTGCGTATAAATGATATCGGAGATTTCCCCATCTTTAAGCGCCTGCAAAAGTTCCCACTGCATCAGGCTCAGGGTATATTGAGGGGCATTGTGTTGCTGGTAAAGTTGGGTGAGCGCTTGCTGGCTTAAACCACTGGTTTCCGTCAGTTCAGTAGGATTTGCAGTCTGGTGACGTAAACGGTCGCGTAATACATTGGCAAATACAATTACATGCTGGATCATCCGTTCACGCCGTGCCTGGGTTAAGATTCGGCAATCGCGGTCAAAGTGTCGTGACGTGGCAATTAAAACGCCCCAAAGTTTACGTGCTTCCCACCAGCGATCATAGCATGCCGTATTTTTAAAGCCGAGGAAGATGGAAAGCACAACACCGATCAGGGTAAAACCAACGAGGGGAATTTCAGGAAAGCGGTATAGATCAATATATTCAATTCCACCAATAATGGCGGAGATCAATATGACAAAGCCGAGAGAAGGTAGAATTTTGGGTAAAATCGTCCCACGCCATGAAAATAAAACCTTAAAAATACTTGGCTGGTCACGGACAATCATGTTGTTTGAATCATTAATTTTATCTGCTGATGTTCCTGTTTGCTCTAGGCTTTGTCAAGATCAGATTGTTTGATTCGTACAGGCTTGAGTAGTTGTTGCTCAGAAAAGGAAAAATGGTTTTCAGGTGAAATAATAAAGTGATCAAGCAACTGGATTTCAAGTAACTGGCAGGCCTGTTTCAGTTGCTGGGTGAGGTAAATGTCTTCATGCGAGGGCTGGGCAATGCCATAAGGATGGTTGTGTGCAATCACGATTTGGCAGGCCTGTTGCTGAAGCACATAACGCAAGGTCTGGTTGATAGAGACACTACAACTATGTTGTGAACCAAAAAAGAGTTTCTTAAAATGCAGTTTCCTAAGCTCAGCATCCAGACATAGCACGGCAAACACTTCCTGTTTTTCACCTTGCAATTCATAGCGTAGATAGTCAAGCACCAATGTAGATGTATCCAGGCAAAGCCGTTGCTGATGAAAGTAGTTATTCAGATAACGCCGTCCCAGTTCTTTTACCGCCATCAGTTGTGCGTATTTGGTATTGGCAATGCCATTAAACTGGGAAAGTTCTTCAAGTGAGGCATCAAAAATTGGATTGAGTCCACCAAAATGCTGAATCAGTATACGGGCAAGCTCAACCGCCGAGTGCTGTCTGGAGCCTGAGCGTAGAAAAATAGCCAGTAACTCGGCATCGGATAAACTCTGTGCCCCCTGTGATAATAAGCGCTCCCGTGGTCGTTCTTGTTCTGGCCATGCCTTGATTGATTGTTTTATCGGTTGATTCATGATGAATATTCACATTGATTTTATTATGGTTTATGTTTTTCCGAGCGCATGGCTTGGGTATGATCGTATTTAATGCTATTGTGAGCGCCACTGCAACAGCAAGGTATCCTGTTTGTGAGCTTCGATCTTAGTGTTATTCCTCATAAAAACATTATATTGGCGGTTACGGGTGGCATTGCTGCCTATAAAAGTGCCATTTTGGTTCGCCGTCTAAAAGATTATGGCTTTGATGTCCGTGTGGTGATGACACAAGGCGCGCAGGCTTTTATTACCCCCCTCACTTTTCAGGCATTGTCGGGTAATCCAGTCCATACTGAACTGCTTGACCCAGAGGCCGAAGCAGGCATGGGGCATATTGAACTGGCACGCTGGGCTGATTTAGTGCTAGTTGCGCCTGCAAGCTGTGACAGCATTGCCAAGTTCGCCAATGGCTTGGCGGACGATTTGTTGAGTACTTTATATTTAGCCACCAAAGCACCAGTTTGGGTTGCACCTGCCATGAACCAGCAAATGTGGGCAGCCAAGACGACACAGCGTAACCTGAAAACTCTGGTTGAAGATGGTGTGCATGTGATTATGCCAGATGCAGGTGAGCAGGCATGTGGTGATGTGGGCTTAGGGCGTATGCCTGAACCTGAGGATTTAGCGCGTCAGGTGGCGGCTTATTTCCATAAAGCCCAGCGTGCCATTGCAGAAAAGTTTGGTTTATTGGCGGGTAAGCGCGTCACCATTACCGCTGGCCCAACCCGTGAAGCGATTGATCCTGTGCGTTACATTTCCAACCACAGCACTGGAAAAATGGGCTTTGCTCTGGCGGCAGCCTGTTATGCTGCAGGGGCAAAAGTGACTCTGGTGGCAGGTCCTGTCAGTCTGGATACTCCAAATGGTGTGCAACGTATCAATGTCAGTTCAGCCATGCAAATGCTGGATGTCAGCATGAACCAGTTGCAACAGGGCTGTGACATCTTTATTGCCACGGCTGCGGTGGCAGACTACCGTGTGGCACAGGTTGCAGAACATAAAATCAAGAAAGCAGGCGATGAGCTTGCAGTATCCTTGGTGAAAAACCCTGATATTGTGGCGACGATTGCCCAGCAACAGCAACGTCCATTTATGGTTGGTTTTGCTGCTGAAACCCAGAATGTTGAGGAATATGCCGCAGGTAAATTGGTAGCGAAAAAGCTGGACATGATTGCCTGCAATGATGTGTCGCGCCCTGATATTGGCTTTGCATCTGATGAAAATGCTATGACGGTGTTCTTTGCCCAGTCTTATCATATGAATAAACGGGAACTGGAAAAAGCCTCGAAACAGGAAATTTCACAGCAGTTGGTCGAATCCATTGCTGATGCACTGCGTCGCCGTTTATAAAAAGTCTAGAACAAGAGGGCGTGGGTTTACGTCCTCTTGTTTTTAAATTTGAGCTGATATAAGCAAATGGATGTGCCAATAATTGCCATAAAAATGCAGCTATAAAAAAGTGCGGAATAATAAATCAAGTTTGCTAAGGGATTTTTTAAAATCCATGGATAAAAGAAATACACATCGTGATGCATAAAGGCATCCAGTAAAATATGGCTATAGCTTCCGATCAAGGCACTGGCTGCGGCGGTTTTCCATGAAATTCTCCAATCTCCATATTTTAGGATGAATCGTAACACCCATTCGCTGATGGGTTTGCCAATCAGAAAAGCTAAACAACCAATTAAGCTTGCACCTAATAGATTGTGCGTGATGATATGTAAATATTGCCAGCCATAGATCATGCCAAATAGCGGTTCCAGATCCATCAAGATTTGTGTACCAGCGAAAATCATAAAGCTAAAACGTTGCTGTCCCACTGCTTTACAGCAGGCGCCCACGCCTAAATGCAAGGGGGTAAAAGGCATAATACATACTCTTGTTGTTTTAATTGATGTTTAGATATTTGCCATCATAAATGAGGATATGGATAAATGAATAGCATCTTTCGGATTTTCTTGGCGCAGGAAGCTTGTTAGTGTGGAGAGATAGTCGCAATTAGAGGATAGAGAAATGCAACAGCAGCGTACTTATGATCGTATTGCTCAAGCGATTGCCTATATCCAGCAAAATTTTCAGCAGCAGCCACAACTGGATGAGGTGGCCGCACACATTCATCTCAGTCCAGCGCATTTTCAGCGTTTGTTTACTGAATGGGTGGGAACCAGCCCGAAAAAATTTCTGCAATACACCAGTGTTGAATATGCCAAGAACATTTTAAAGCAACAGGGCAGTGTGCTGGATGCGACATTTGAAACAGGACTTTCCAGTACCAGTCGTTTGCATGACCTGTTTATCCAGATTGAGGGCATGACCCCAGCCGAATATAAACAAAGCAAGGAAAAGGTGGAGCTGTATCTGGAACATGGCAGCCTATTGGTAATGAAAGACACCACACAAAGCCACTGGCTGCACCGTTTGCCCCCCACCAAGAAAGTGTCGACTGCCCGTATCAACCTGACGTTTAGAACGATTGTTGAATAGCATCATCAGTGGCCTTAAACATAGTGATAAAGCTCAACGTCAGTAAAAGTCTGGTTAAATGCCTTGATCAGGCGATTAATCTGTTCATCCTGATCTGGCACTAGCATCCAGTAAGGGTTTTCATTCGAGATTAATAACAGGGCTAGCCCATGTTGTTCTGCAACCGTATAAATGTTGTCAAAGAGGATGGCATAGATATGTTCGGTAACATCAGGCTCATCTTGAGCATCTGAGTCTGAATTATCATCTTCAGCAAAAAGTTGTTCTATTTCCTCCTCAATACGGTTGTTCAACTGTTCAATATCTACCTTGGTCTGTTGTAGTTGGTGGCATTCGTCTGTGCCATTGTCATAATATTGTTTTAATTCGACATATTGGATGTTTGAGTATTGGCTATTAACCCAGTCAATAAATTGATGAAAATCATTCGGTTTGTGAGGCGCAGCGCTGGTGGCAAGTTCAGGAAATACCTGCTGGCAAAGCGTATATAGTGCTGTGGACATAATTTATTCTCATTTGATCCATATATATGCACCCATTATAAAATAAAAAACCACAGCGTGGCTGCTGTGGTTTCTTATGGCATTTAAAGGGTTATGCCTGACCTTGGGCAGCACCTTCAGCTTGTAGGCGTTGCATATTGGCTTCAAATTCCGCATCAAAGTTAATTGGGGTAAGCAACAATTGTGGGAAGCTACCCTTGGTCACGAGATCATTCACTGCTTCACGCAAGAACGGGAACAAGATATTCGGGCAGTAAGCACCCAGAATGTACGGAAGACGATCTTCCTCCACGCCATCAACCAGGAAAATCCCTGACTGGGTCACATCAACAATGAATGCGGTCTCACCTTCATTGGTGGCTTGAACCACAACTTTTAAAGAAACTTCGTAATGATTTGGATCAATCTTTTCTGCCGCAGAAGATAAATTGATATTGAGTTCTGGCTGCCATTGTTTAGTAAATACTTGCGCACCAGGAACCTCAAAAGAAATGTCTTTTGTATAAATACGCTCTAACGCGAGTTGTGGTTGAACTTGTTCTTCGCTCATTGTTTTTCCTTAAATCTTGGAGTGTGTTGTTAAGCTAATAATTGGTCGAGTTTACCTTCACGCTCTAAAGCATAAAGTTGATCAAAACCACCGATAAATTGATCTTTAATAAAAATTTGAGGCACAGTACGATGATTGGTACGTTGCATTAACTCAATACGAACTTCAGGGGCTTCGTTGGAAAGATTAATTTCTTTATAAGCAACGCCTTTACGCTCAAGTAATTGTTTTGCACGTACACAGTATGGGCAAGACAGCGTTGAATAAATTGTGACGTTTGGAGTTGTCATCTTATTGCTCCTTAAGCTTTGGTTTTACTTTTAACTAAGGGTAAGCCTTGAGCTTTCCAGTTGCTGATACCACCATCTAGACGATAGCTATCTGCATGCGCAACTTTTTGTAATGCTGCACCTGCAACTTGACCTAAGTTACATATAAATACCAATGGACGATCACTTGCTTTTAATTCATCTACATGACTTGTGATTTGGCTATATGGAATGTTACGGCTACCGCTGATGTGACCATCACGGAAATCTTTCGCATCACGTAAGTCGATCAACATGGCATTTTTTGCCTTGACCAAAATACCGAGTGATTGTGGTGAAATTTTACGGCCATTACGTTGTCCTTCTAAAACAAAGAACAACACGATCAATACGCCGAGCGCACCAAACAAGAAGGGGTGATTCCCCATAAACTCTAACCAGCGTTCCACAAGTCACCTAAAGTTAAAATCAAAATTGACCCTGAGTATAACTTATCTCTATGGTGATCAAAAATGTTAGTTCAAGGGCAAAACTTGAAGAAAACTAACTTTTTTGCTGCGCTTCTTGAATCTCATCAATGAGGCGTAGGTAACTGTCTAAACGACGCGGCAAAATTTCGCCTGCGTCAACCGCTTGTTTTAGGGCACAATTTTTCTCATGGGTATGGGTGCAGTTACGGAACTGACACAGCCCTAAATGGGCTTCGATGTCGGGAAAACCTGTACGTACCTTTTCTAAACTGAGATGCCATAACCCAAATTCGCGAATTCCAGGAGAATCAATGAGCGCACCGTTTGTTCCAAATTTAATCAAACGCGTTGAGGTGGTGGTGTGCTGACCAAGTGCTGAATTTTCGGAAATCACATTGGTTTTCTGTGCAGCATCTGGAACGATGGTATTGATGAGCGAGCTTTTACCGACACCAGACTGCCCAACGAAAGCCACCGTCTCATTATCCAAACGTGTAGATAACTCAGATAGATCACCACGAGAATGACAAATCAGGGTTTCATAACCCAGAGCTTCATATTCACTGAGCATGGTCATAATTGGGTCATTTTCAGTGAGCAGGTCTGATTTGTTCAGTACCAGCAAGGCGGGAATGTTGGCATCGGCACAGGCGACCAGATAACGGTCAATCAGTGTGGGTGCTGGTTCAGGCAGTGGCGCAAACACAATCACAATCAGGCTGATATTGGCGGCGACAGGCTTGACCTTGTGATAGCGGTCTGGACGGGTCAATAACGACTGTCGCGGATAAATCGCGGTGATAATCCCCAAACCTGTATTGGGGTCGGCCTGCCATTTCACACGGTCACCTGTCACCAGCAACTCTAGGTTGGTACGGGTATGACAACGCCAAATACTGTCCAGTTCAATCGGTTTCCAGAATGGTTCAGGTTCGCCCTCAGCCACCTGTGGTTTTTCAGGATGCTGTTCAGGTACGGACAAAGCTTGTACTTCGAGTTGACGGCCATAATGCTGAACAACCAGCCCATCTAAATCTTGCGACGTGTCAATATCATCCTGACGCGATTTATGCTGTTTTTCAATACGGCGCTGCTGTTGCTCGGTTAAACGACGCTTACGAATTAAAGCCATTCATGTCCCAAAAAATCCACACTTTGAAGACCGCAAAAATAGCATGAAGCCACTATAGAATTACAGCCAAGATGTAATTAATTTGCTACTATTGATGTTTTTAAGCCCTTTAGAATCGCTATTTATGAGCAGCACCCCAGATACACGATTAATTTGGATTGACCTTGAAATGACAGGTCTTGATACGGATAACGACAAGATTATTGAAATTGCAACCATTATTACAGATGACAACCTTAATATTTTAGCTGAAGGGCCTGTTTTAGCTGTTCATCAATCAGATCTCATTTTGAATGCAATGGATGAATGGAATACTAAGCAACATGGTCAATCTGGTTTAATCGAGCGTGTACGTCGCAGCAAGTTGAATGCACAAGATGTAGAGCAGCAAACACTTGAGTTCTTAAAGAAATGGGTCAATCCAAAATCTTCACCGATGTGTGGTAATTCGATTTGCCAAGATCGCCGTTTCCTGCATCGTTTAATGCCTGAACTGGAACAGTTCTTCCATTACCGCAATCTGGATGTATCTTCAGTCAAGGAACTGGCGAAGCGCTGGAGACCTGAAATTATGAGTGGTTTAAAGAAAAATGCCTCACATTTGGCGATGGACGATATTCGTGATTCGATTGCTGAATTAAAATATTACCGTGAATACTTTTTTATTATGAATAAATAAAACAAGGGGCATAAGCTCCTTTTTTTATGTGAATAAAAGATTTGGGCCTGATCAAAAAATCGCTTAAACTCGGTTTTTTATTGCCAACTATAAAAAGAGGGTGTACATGCAAAGTAATAATCCAATTTTAACTCGGGTGGAAACCTATACTGATATAACTGAGCCAATGAGCATTCAAGGTGCTATTCAGAAGTCAGTATTATTGACAGTGATTGCAGCTGTATTAGGAATGGCACTATTTTTCTATTGTGCAATCACTGCTAATCTTTCAATTGCCTATGCGGCTGCGATTGTCGGGGCTGTGGGCAGTTTTATCCTGGCCTTGATCACTACATTTAAATCCAATACTGCACCAGCTTTGGCCATTCCCTATGCCTTGTTTGAGGGAGCTTTCTTGGGTGGCATCTCCTTTATTTTCCAGTTGAAATTCCCTGGTGTTCCTTTACAAGCTTTGCTTGCAACATTTGTGACCACATTAGTTCTATTTGGTTTATATAAATTCCAAATCATTCGTGCAACTGAGAAATTCAAAGCAGTGGTGATCTCAGCATCTATTGCAATTGCTTTGGTATTTGTCGTTCAGATCATCATGAGTTTGGCATTTAGTTCAAGTATTCCTTATATCTTTGAAAGTAACTGGTTAGGTATCGGTTTTGCAGCTTTTGTTGCGGTAATTGCTTCACTGAACTTAATTTTAGATTTTGATTTAATTGAAAGTGCCGCAGCACAACGTGCTCCGAAAGCATTTGAATGGTTATGTGCAATTGCACTGTTAGCAACTTTGGTATGGATGTATTACTCATTTATGCGTTTGTTGAGTCTGATCCAAGGTGATGACTAACGAATTGTTATCTTAAAAAAGAAAATCGCCTTCATCTGAGGGCGATTTTTTTATGCAAGTTTGTAAAAAAGATGGATTATGCAATTCCGAAAAATCAGGAATGTTGGCATGATGTGGTGAAAATTTTTCGAGTGAGAATAAGATGTCACAAGGACTTTTAGCTGGTAAGCGTTTTTTAATTGCTGGTATTGCAAGTAAATTATCAATTGCTTTCGGTATTGCGACAGCATTACACCGTGAAGGCGCGGAGCTGGCATTTACCTATCCAAATGAAAAGCTGAAGAAACGTGTCGATGACTTTGCAGCACAGTTTGGTTCAACTCTGGTTTTTCCTTGTGATGTTGCGGTGGATGCAGAAATTGACAATGTCTTTGTTGAGCTGGCAAAACACTGGGATGGTTTAGACGGTGTTGTGCATTCGATTGGTTTTGCACCTGCACATACGTTGGATGGTGACTTTACCGACGTGACGGATCGTGACGGTTTTAAAATTGCACATGACATTAGTGCGTATAGCTTTGTTGCGATGGCTCGTGCCGCAAAGCCTTTATTACAAGCACGTAAGGGTTGTTTACTGACCTTAACTTATCAAGGTTCTGAGCGTGTGATGCCAAACTATAACGTGATGGGTATGGCCAAAGCATCACTTGAAGCGGGTGTTCGTTATTTAGCACTAAGCTTGGGTAAAGAGGGGATTCGTGTGAATGCGATCTCTGCGGGTCCAATCCGTACATTGGCAGCTTCTGGTATTAAATCATTCCGTAAAATGTTAGATGCCAATGAAAAGATTGCTCCGCTACAACGTAATGTAACGATTGAAGAAGTGGGCAATGCTGCTTTGTTTCTATGTTCACCGTGGGCAGCAGGTATTACAGGCGAAATTCTGTATGTAGATGCTGGGTTTAACACCGTGGCAATGAGTCCAGATTTGTTTGAGAGTGAATAATATTTATCCATATTCGATAAAACTGCTTCTATAGCAGTTTTATTTTGCCTATTGTATGAATGGCTCATTTGAGCCAGTGTAATAGGTTCAGTGGTGAATAATGTAATGATGAACCTCATTTCAATTAAAATTTTTTAGAAAAAAATAAGAATTTCCCTTGACGAATTGTTTTTTTATTTTTACTTTTGGTAAGTTTTAGTAAAAATAAATAAGGGTTATTCATTATGACAATGTTTCAGGATTTTATTGCCAAAATTCAGCAAAATAGGGATTTATCTGATGCGGATAAAACCAAAGTTCTACAGAATCTGAGTGATTTAAAAGAAGAAAAAGTTCATGTTCTTATTACTGGTGCTACAGGCTGTGGTAAATCTTCAACCATTAATGCCTTATTTGAAACTGAAAAAGCCAAAGTAGGACAACGCTCGAATCCTGAAACGATGGAAATTGCACGTTATGATTATAACAATGTGATTCTATTTGATTCTCCAGGGTTGGGTGACGGTAAAGAGAAAGACTTAGAACATGCCAAAAATATCATTAATAAATTGCTTGAGAAAAAGCCAAATGGTGATTTACTCATTGATTTAGTTCTAGTCATTTTAGATGGTAGTTCTCGCGATTTGGGTACTTCTTATGAATTAATTAATAAGGTGATTATTCCTAACCTTGGCGAAGATAAAAGTCGTTTATTGATTGCAATTAACCAAGCTGATATGGCAATGAAAGGACGTTATTGGGATGAAGAAAAAAATCAGCCTGAACAGCCATTAATTGATTTCCTTGATGAAAAGGTTAAATCAACCCAAGACCGTATTTATGAAGCTACAAAAGTGAGTGTTGAACCAATTTATTATGCCGCAGGTTATAAAGATGGTGATGCACAACAATATCCTTGGAATCTTTCAAAATTACTGGCACATATTTTACAACATACCAAAAAAGAGAAACGCATTGTCTTTGCGCAAGAGATTAACCAAAATAAAAAAGTTTGGGAAAACAATGATAAACTTAGAGATTACCAAAAAGAAGTACAACAAAATTTTATTGACTCGTTGAAGGTAAATTTAACTAAAGGGATTGAAGTGTTGAGTAACGTAGTGGGAGGAGTAGTTGATGGATTGGCAAGTGTTGGAAGAGCGGCTAGTTCAATTATTTCTGGTGGAGTAAGTTTTGTTCGCTCTTGGTTTTGGTAATCATATAACTATATTATTACTCATTATTTATGATGAGTTATAAATATAAAATAGAAGAGAATATAGGTATGAGCAATCCAAATACATTTGGTTTAATTGATAAGCTGTTTGATACAATTGAAGATGTCTTTAAAGGTGTTGATAGAGATGATTTAGAATCTTGTTTTTTAAATTCTTTGCAAGCAAAGAATATGAAAGAATTTTTTAATATATTAGGGCAGGAATTTTCCTCCCGTTCTTTAACATTGCCTTTAATATCAAATTTAAGAAATATACAGATAAAAGATTTACTGGAGAAATTAGAACAAGAGCTTTCCTCCTATTCTTTATTATTGCCCTTGGATGTTTTATTGGTCGGGGCAACTGGAGTAGGGAAAAGTTCGACGATTAATGCTTTATTTGCTGATCGAGTGGCAAAAGTGGGAACAGGTTGTGACCCTGAAACTCAAGTTGTTTCCAGTTATCGAGTGAAAGACTATTTTCGTATCCATGATTCGGCAGGTTTAGGTGATGGGATTGCCAATGATGAACGCCATGCTAAAAATATTATTAATGAATTAGTAAAAACTATCAGTGTGAATGGAGACTCATCGACACCATATGGTTTTATTGATATGGTCATGGTGATTTTAGATGGTAGTGGCAGAGATTTGGGTACGACATACCAACTTCTTAAAAATGTGATTTTACCTGTGATTGATCCAAAGCGTGTGATTGTGGTTATTAATCAAGCAGATATGGCAATGAAAGGTCGTTATTGGAATCCTGCTTTAAATACACCTGAAAAGCAACTGATTGATTTTTTAGAAGAAAAAGTGATTTCTACCCAAGCTCGTATTCAAGAAGCGACAGGACTGGCTATTCATAAACCGATCTATTATAGTGCAGAATATAGATATAATATTGATCAGATTATCTCACATATTATTAATAATCTACCTAAAGAGCGTCGAGTGATTAAAATCGATGAGAAAACGAAGAATTTTGTATTTTAATTCTTCGTTTTCTTTGCATTAAGGCAATTCTTTCATAGGACTTCCGCCAAGCGCTTGCATTAAAGTTACATAGGCATTGTATTGACTTTGCTTGGTTTCAACTAAGCTGAGTCGTGCATTACGTGTAGTCGCTTGCGCATCTAGTAAATTCTTTAAGGCAATTGCACCATTTCGATAACGCACTTCGGTTAGTCGCTCGGTCTTATTCGCAAGTTCGACATTGCGTTGTTGCAGTTGTACTTGCTGATTCAGTTGAGTGCGATTTGATAATGCATTTTCGACATCAGCAAAAGCTTGGTATAAGGTTTGGCGATATTGAATAATCGCTTTTTCATACTCAAGATCACTAATCGCAATATCTTTCTTCATATCATTATATTGAAGAAAAGGTAGGCTCAGGCTTGCACCTAAAGTTAAAGCAGGGTTCTTTAACAGTTGTGTTAAAGAGGTGCTAGAAGAACCTAGATTTCCCGTCAAATTAATCGATGGATAATAGCTGGCTTTGGTTGCATCTTTATTGGCTAAGGTTTTGCGTAGGCGTAATTCAGAAGCTTGTAAGTCTGGACGACGCGATAAAATATCGGCAGGGAGTCCGATCGCGATATTCGGAAGAGCATTGCGAGGTAGTTGTGTAGGCTCTTGAATATTCAGTTGTTGAACAGGTTCATGTAGCAATACAGCAATCGCAGTACGCGCTTCAACACGAAGCTGCTCAATTTGGCTTAAACTGGCTTTTTGGCTTTGCACCGATTGTTCCGCTTGAGTTAAATCTAAACCTGAAACCGCACCCGCTTTATATTGCGACTGTACCAAAGAATAGGTTTTTTGAGTTGAGGCTAAATTTTGCTGAATGGTTTGATAGCGTTCATTCAGATAGCCCAATTGCCAGTACAGTTTCGCTGTGGTTCCAACCAGACTTTGTGCTGTGGCTTGCAAATCTTGTTCAGTGGCTAGAGCTTCCCAACGACTTGCTTCAGTTTGATTGGCGAGCTTGCCAAATAAATCGAGTTCATAGCTAACACCGACACTTGCTGATAAACCACGGTCACTTCCATCACCTGAGCGTAGGTCATAGTTATGACCTGTTGATATACTGGAACTGGTTCGAATCCCTTGTTTATTTTCAGCCAAACCTGCCTGTAAACGAGCCTGTTTAAGGGTGATTCCGGCAACAGTTAAATCACTATTTTTAGCGAGAACCTGATCGACCAACTGATTCAGTTGAGCATCATTAAATAACGTCCACCATTGATCAGTTAAATTGATGCTTTTACTTTTTTGTGCATCGTATTGGAACTGTTGTGGCACTTGGACTGTTGGGGTGCTATAGGGGGTTTTCACCACAGCAGAACAGCCAGCTAAGGAGCTAGTGAGTACCAGTGCGAGTCCTAATTTTGTGAATTGAAAAGACATACTCAAATTCCTTATTCTCTCGCTAAAGCAGCAACTGGATCGAGTTGTGCCGCATTTCTTGCTGGCAAGAAGCCAAATACAATACCAATCATGCTTGAGCAGACAAAGGCCGCTACAATCGAGGTGGTTGAATAACTCATTTCAATGATGCCTTTGGCAAAGTGCCCGATGATTTGACCAATCCCTAAAGAGAGTAGTACACCGAGTATACCGCCCAATAAACAGACCAGAATTGCTTCAATCAGGAATTGCTGCAAAATGTCACTTTGTCGAGCACCAACCGCCATACGTACGCCAATTTCTTGAGTTCGTTCAGTCACAGAAACCAACATAATGTTCATCACCCCAATACCACCAACGACCAAAGAGATCACCGCGATTGCGGAAATCAGTAAGGTCATGGTGGCTGTGGTTTGCTGAATGGTTTCACGAATACTGTCGGAGTTTTGGGTAAACACGTCTTGTGCACCGTGACGTTGTTCGAGTAGAGTCAAAATGGCATTTTCAGCGGCACTACTTGGATATTCATCTTTAATACGAACAATAATGCTACGCACATTAGACTGACCTAACATACGGCTCATGACTGTCGAATAAGGCAAGTAAACATTCAAACTGTCAGAGTTGCCCATAAAACCTTGTTGAGCATCAATCACGCCAATAATTCGACTGGGTACACTGCCTAATAGCAGTACTTGACCGACAGGATTGGTGCCATCTGCAAAGAAGGTTTTCTCCGTATTGGTATCAATCACCACATCTTGGGCACGCTGAGTAACACTGTTTTTGTCAAAAGGCTGTCCTGATTTAAAGTTCATGCCACGCACATAGAAGAAATCTGCACTGACACCATTTACAGTTGCCGATGCTTCGGTATCTTTGTAACGTAGCGTCACACTGGTATTGGCAGATGGGCTGACCCCATCGACGTAAGGCTGTTCTGCCAAAGCTTCTGCATCAGCAGGCACCAGTGTTTTGACTTGTGAAGCACGCGAGTTATCACCAAAACCACGCCCCTGATACACGGTAATGGTATTGGTGCCGAGGCTACTGATATTTTCTAGAATTTGCTTCTGTGAGCCATTCCCAAGTGCAACCACCGAGACCACGGATGCGATCCCGATAATAATCCCAAGCATAGTCAAGAAAGTCCGCATACGGTGGGCATTCATGGCAAGCAGTGCCATGCGGAATGCTTCACCCAGACGATCAAAGAAAGAACGCCAAGCGGAGGTTTTCTTTTGTGGTGTGCGTTGCAGGGTTTGATGTTCTAAATCTGAATCTGCATTCTCAGGCACGTTGGCACGGTCTGAAATAATATTACCGTCACTGATTTCAATAATACGGGTGGCATTCTTGGCAACATTAAGATCATGTGTGACCAGAATAATGGTATGACCTTTGGCATTCAGCTCACGCAAAATACGCATCACTTCAACACCACTATTTTTATCCAATGCACCTGTTGGCTCATCGGCAAGAATCACATCACCGCCATTCATCAATGCACGGGCAATGGAGACACGTTGTTGCTGACCACCAGATAACTGGCTTGGTCGATGATGTAAGCGTTCTTCAAGTCCGAGTTCTGAGAGTAGCTCAGCCGAACGCTGTTGGCGAAGTTGGCTGTCTACGCCTGCGTAAATGGCAGGGACTTCAACATTACCAGAAGCACTCAGATCACCCAGTAAGTGATAACGCTGGAAAATAAAACCAAAATATTCACGGCGTAGTTGTGCAAGTTCATCAGGTTCTAGTTGGCGTGTTTCTCGACCATTGACCTTGTAACTTCCTGCGCTGGGCTTATCCAGACAACCCAAGATGTTCATCAGGGTCGATTTACCTGAGCCTGATTGTCCAACAATGGCAACCAACTCACCTGCATAAATTTTTAAATCAATGCCTTTGAGAATTTGTACTGTACCTTCACCCGCAGGGAACTCACGGGTGAGGTCGCTAACCTCAAGTAATGGCTGTGAAGAATGCGTTTGATCTTGGGTCATATTACATTCTCATTGCACGTTGATTGCTACGTTTTGCTGATTCGTTTGAGCTATCAGTTGCATCGGCAATCACCACTTGATCACCTTGTTTTAAACCTCTCAGCACTTGTGCAGTAACACGATTGTTAAGGCCGATTAACACAGGTTGAGGTTGAGCAGTTCCATCCGCTTGTAACACACGAACCATGCCTGTGGATGCTTTACCTTGAGCAATTAAGGCTTTTTCAGCTTCAGTCAAATCTAGGCGTTTAGGATGCTGCGCTTTCTGAGTATCTGCATTTTTTGATTTATCTGTTGCAACCGAATTATTGCCATTTTCTTTTTTGTTTGAACGTTTAGTTTGGATGGCAGCGGCAGGGATTGTTAGTACATTTTTCGCTTCAGCCAAAACAATATAGACTTGTGCAGTCATATCAATACGCAGTTTGCCATCCTCATTGGGTACATCGAATAAGGCGTTGTAATACACGGCTGTGCTTGATGATGATGAACTGGTATTGGTTGTTTCGGTATTGATAGAGTTTGGTGCTGGCTCAACTTGACGTAGCTGTGCGTAATGTTTTTTGTCACTATTACCTAATGTCGTGAAGTAAACGGTTTGACCTTTTTCAACTTTCATAACATCGGCTTCAGAAATTTGAGCCTTAATTGTCATCGTATCTAATTTCGCCAATTTCACAATCGTTGGCGCGGTTTGATTGGCATTCACCGTTTGACCTTCTTCGGTCACAATGGCAACCACTGTCCCATCCATTGGTGCAATAATACTGGTATAACCTAAATTCTCTTGTGCAGTTGCGAGTGTTAAACGAGATTGTTCAATTTGCGCATTGATTGCTGCAATTTGAGCTTGTGCTGTTTTAAAGTTTGCTAGTGCTGTTTCAAGTTCTGCACGTGAAGTTGCATCTTGGCTAAACATTGCCTGCTGGCGTTTATATTCAGCTTCCACTTTTGCTAAATTGGCTTGTTGTACCGCCAATTGAGCCTGTTGATTTTGAATATTCGCTTTGGCAGTTTTTAACTCGTTTTCTTGGCGAATCGAATCAATTTGTGCAATCAGTTGACCTTGTTTGACTTGATCGCCTAACTGAACATATATTTTTTTCACTTGACCTGAAACCTGAGCACCCACACTGACCATCTTGGTTGCTTCCAGTACACCCGTTGCGAGTACTGAATCCTCAATATCACCATTGGAAACTTCAGCACTAATATATTGTGGTGCTTGATCTTTAGGTTTAAAGAAAAACCATGCAACGGCTGCAATAATCGCGACACCGATAGCGATCATTATTATTTTACTGAATGGTATTTTTTTAGAACTTGTTTTTGGCATGGCAACAGATCGAGATTTGGAAACTCAAACCAGTATAAAAGCGAAATAAGGATAAAACGTGGATATTTTTAATCTATAATGATAATTATTATCAAATTTTATTGAAATTACTCGACTAGAATCTGATAAATATTTTGAATACCAATGACTGCATTTTCTGCGATTGAAACTCCACCCTTGGATGGAAGTATTGCTTCACGAGGATTGATTCGGATGAGTTGTGGTGCGAAGCGTTCACTGAAATAACGAACGGTTGGAATGGTTGTGCCTGCACCTATTTCAATGACAATAGATTGATTGTGGGCTTCTAAAAAATTTTCTAAGCGTCTCGCTTGTTGCGTGTGTCTTTGGCTGACCCAAGCATAATCATTAAACATCAAAATATTTGGACGGGATAACTTGCCACAATGTGGACATAGTGGGAGTTGTCCTAACCATTGACAATTTTGATGATCAATCTCAGGCGTTAATTCATTTGCTGACCATGTTGTGAGTTGGCAAGGTTCTGAGCATTGAAGATGGTGGATCGAGCCATGACACTCATAAATTTGGTTTGGATCAAAACCTGCTTTTTGAAATTGCCCATCAACATTCGAAGTAAATACAAAGTAGGGGAGTACTAATTTTTCAGCGAGTTGTTTGAGTAAATGAAAACCTTGATGCGGCAAGGTTTGACGATATAGTGCCAAACGATGTCCATAAAAACCCCATGCTAAATTTGGCTGAAATTTAAATGCTGCTGGATTGGCTATTTCAGTAAAGTCGATACGTTGTTTACCGAGTTCTGGATAAGCTCGCCACATGCCTTGATTGCCTCGAAAGTCGGGCAGACCTGAGTCAACGCCCATACCTGCACCCGCACTGATAATTAGGCTATCGGCTTTTGAGAATAAACTTTTAATTCTTTCAATTTCGATGGGGCTGAGCTGCTGCATGATCCGTATTCTTATCCTCTGTGATCGTATTTTATTGAGATGATTTCAGCATAATTTACCCTAAAATTGAGAAATATTGAGTGAATTATGACTTGCTGGTGATGATGATCTAACTGCGATTGATGACCTATTGAGTTCTATAGAAGAGACGATCTTGATTTAGAAAAGATCACGTTTATGTATTTAAAGTAGGTTGCATTAGATCATTCATTAAAAAATAAGTTAGGTCTCTAATTTACCCCATATATTCTTATTAAGGTAATTATTTTAAAAATAATAATTATAAATTTCAATTTCTTATATTTATTTTTAATGTGAGGTAAATAAATTCAATAAAACCTTAATTTTTTTATGGATTTAAGGGTGTAAAAACTGTAAGATCTAATTCCATATTTTTTTTATGGTTTTAATCTAAGCAATAAAGTCATAAGAAATATGCCAATAAGTACAAGTGATTTAACAGGAAAATTCACAGGGGAAATAAAATGGAATGGCAAGAAAGCTTTAATATCGGTATTGATGTGATTGATCATCAGCATCGCCAGATTTTGCAGTACATCAACACGTTGGAGGAAATCAGGGTAAGTGGCCAGCGTGACAAGATTCAGGAAGTGCTGGAAGACTTGATTGATTACACCCAGTCCCATTTTAGTTTTGAGGAAAACCTGCTGGCACAGGTCAACTATCAGTATTTACCCTCGCATAAGGGTATACATGACCTGTTTGTAAAAAGGCTCAACGAATACCGCCAGCGCTTTGAAAAGGGGGAGGCGGTGGAGAATGATTTATATCGGCTGCTTTCCAAATGGTTGATCAACCATATCCAGCATGATGATCAGGATTATGTTGATGCTGTGCGTGACAATATGATCAGGTATTTGCGTTCTCAGGAGCAGAAAAAAGAGAAAAGCTGGTTTGCGCGTTTATTTGATTAAAATTTAAATCATACAAACAGGCGGTTGCCACACAACTCCCCAACTGCCTGTAACATCAGGTGTTCTGGATTCTCTTTGGACATCCCTTTAATGGCGGCATCAATACGCAACAATAAATTAGACCAGGTCAGAAACTGGCGTGGATTCAAGCGCCGTAACGCCTGTTGATATTGTGAAACCTTGGTGTTCCAGATACCAAGCTGTAGGGCATTGTGTGGTTGCTCAAACAACTGCATCAATAGGCGCATTTCTTTGCTGAGTGTCCATAAAATCAGGCTGTCAGGCTCGCCAGCCGCAATCAGGTACTGATAAATCTTGACCGACTGCGCCAGGTTGCCAGCCAACAAGGCATCACTCAAGTCATAGGTGGTATAACGGGATTGATCCTGTAAACAGGCATACAGTTGTTCAGTCTGAATTTGCTTAAGATCTGGAAAGGTGTCTGCAACACGCATCAGGCTGTTTTTTGCAGCCAGTAAATTATGTTCATGGTGCTGCATCAGCCATTGCCATGCATCATTGTTGAGTTGGATTCCCAGTTTTTCTGCCTCAATGCTGAGGATGCGTTGCCGATCCTGTGGGTAGGTGGCGGTGAGTGCAACCACCACACCATTGGCTTCTACGGTTTGAAAAAATGCTGACTTTAAACTGCTGCTGTCCTGCTTGGGTAGCACGATCAGTAATAAATTATGTTCATTGTGCTGAATATAACTTTTAAGCTGTTTGAGTCCATTGGCATCAGGCTTGATATTGCCATGTACTTCAATCGCAAGCTGTTGCGAGAATAAGGACAGGCTATTGAGCGCATTAAAGACATTTTTCCAGTCATTCACGTTGCCAATATCGTAGCGTTGCCGCTCAACTTCCTGCTGTTGCCAGCTTTTACGAAAGGCATCCAGCAGGTTTTGCTCAAGCAGAGGTTCCTGACCATGCATAATCCATGCGCCACGGGCTTCATGGACACGCTTTAGGGCCTGAACATAATCCAGCTTCATAATGATGTTTAGGGCTGGGCTTTAGGTAAGCGGTTTGCGGCAATTTGACGTGTCAGTTGCTGGGCCAGATCATCAATTACAATACGGTTGAGATAGGCTTCCTGCTGATTGTCAGTGTTGACGGTTGCCACATCATATTGATAGCTACGGGAAGCTGTTAAGGTACGTGGTTCAGTTATCTTGCGCCCCTGACGATCCTCAATCTGGAACGTGATGGTTAAACGCAGTAGCACCTCTGTCAATTTACCATTCAATAACTGACGGCGAGGGGTGTAATCCAAAATACGCAATACATAGGCATCATTGGCATTACTGAGCTGTACACCTGTTGCACTGAGGTAAATACTTAAACGATTTTCGAGTTCATCGGTATTGTCAGGCAGAACCAGAGTGAGTTTGTTATAGACCAATGGCATTGCGGCTGGGTTGCTTCCTCCCTTAAGGTGGAAACCACAGCCGACTAAGCCAGCACTTAGACCTAAAGTTAAAACAATAGCAGCCAGACGTTGCGCTAAGTGCATAAATGTCCCTCATAGACAATGAGGGCGTATACTATACGCCCCTACAGTTTAAACGACTAAATTCACCAATTTATTTGGCACAACAATTTCTTTCTTGGTTGGACCTGTTAGGAATTGCTGAACTTCTGCCAGAGCTTTTGCCTGTACCAATAAATCTTCTTTGGAAATATCAACAGCGACTTCCAGCTTACCACGAAGCTTGCCATTCACCTGTACAACAATCGTTTGCGTATTGCGGGTCAAGGCTGACTCGTCCACCTGAGGGAATTCAGCCGAGGTTAAATCAATACCAAACTGAGCTAACAGGGTCTGGCTTAAATGTGGCGCAAATGGTGCAAGTAATGTCAGCAATGTTGTGATTGCTTCACGTTCAACTGCGACATCATGATCATCTTTGGCTTCAAACTTATTGGTGGCATTTAACAGTTCCATTAAAGCAGCAATGGCAGTGTTAAAGGCATGACGGCGTTCAATGTCATCACCCACTTTCTGGATGGTTTCATGCGTTTTACGACGTAAGTCTTGTGCGTCTGTCGAAAGATTTGCGCTATTGATTGCCGTTGCTTGATTGCCTTTTTCCAAGAAACCAGCAGCCAAACGCCATACACGTTTCAAGAAGCGGTTAGCCCCTTCAACACCTGCATCTGACCATTCCAATGATTGATCAGGTGGGGCAGCAAACATCATAAACACACGCGCGGTATCTGCGCCGTATTGGTCAATAATGGCTTGTGGATCAATACCGTTGTTTTTCGACTTAGACATTTTTTCTTGTCCGCCGATCTCAACTTCCTGACCATCACCCGAATATTTCGCAGATAGAATGCGACCTTTCTCATCACGCTCTAATTCGATGTCAGCAGGGTTAAACCAAGTTTTCTTGCCACTCTCTGCTTCACGGTAGAAGGTGTCTGCCAACACCATGCCTTGGGTGAGCAAGTTAGTAAATGGTTCATTGCCTTGTACTACGCCTTCATCACGCATCAATTTATGGAAGAAACGTGCATAAAGTAAGTGCAGAATTGCGTGCTCTACACCACCGATATACTGGTTCACAGGAAGCCAGCTTTGAGCCGCTTCAGGTTTTACCATACCGCCAGTAAAGTGTGGAGATGCATAACGCGCATAATACCAAGAGGATTCTACAAAGGTGTCCAAGGTGTCTGTTTCACGACGTGCATCGCCACCACAACTTGGGCATTTGGTTTCATAGAATTCAGGCATCTTGTTCAATGGATTACCCGAACCATCTGGAACCACATCGGTCGGTAATACCACAGGCAATTGATCTTCTGGAACGGTGACTTGACCACAGCTATTACAGTTGATCATTGGAATTGGACAACCCCAGTAACGCTGACGGGATACCCCCCAGTCACGTAAACGGAATTGAACTTTAGCATTGGCTAATGCTTGTGGTTCTAATTTTGCAAGGAGTGCATCAAATGCAGCTTGGAATGCTAAACCATCAAACTCGCCAGAATTCACCAATTTGCCATCTTTAGAACCGTACCATTCCTGCCATGCTGTTGCAGAAAAATCAGCATCATCTGTGCCTTTGGCATCAATGACTTGTTTAATTGGCAAGTTAAATTTGTTAGCAAACTCAAAGTCACGTTCGTCATGTGCAGGAACTGCCATTACAGCGCCAGAACCGTAAGACATCAACACATAGTTGGCAATCCAAACAGGGAGTTCTTCACCTGTGACTGGATGCTTAACAG
>CAZKJI010000007.1:35515-38547 GCA_964553005.1 uncultured Acinetobacter sp.
ATCGTCTAATAATTCTTGTGCATAGTCGGTGATGCGGAAGTAGTACATTGGAATATCACGTTTTTCAACCAATGCACCTGAACGCCAGCCACGACCATTTTCAACTTGCTCGTTGGCTAACACTGTTTGGTCTACTGGGTCCCAGTTCACGGTTGAAAGCTTACGATAGATCAAGCCTTTCTTATAAAGTTGTACGAATAACCATTGTTCCCAGTGGTAGTACTCTGGTGTACAGGTCGCAAACTCACGATCCCAATCGACGGATAAGCCCAATTTCTTTAATTGGTCACGCATATACGCGATGTTTTCAAACGTCCATTTTGCTGGTGCAACCTGATGGGCAATTGCAGCATTCTCGGCAGGTAAACCAAACGCGTCCCAGCCCATTGGCTGCAACACGGTTTCACCCTTTAAACGGTAAAAACGGCTGATCACGTCACCAATGGTGTAGTTACGCACATGTCCCATATGCAGCTTGCCACTTGGATAGGGGAACATCGACAGGATATAGCGATGCTTGCCCTCTACAGTGTCTGCAACTTTAAAAACTTTGCGATTGTCCCAGTCTTGTTGAACTTGGGGCTCAATGGCACTTGCCTGATATTCGGTGTCAATGTGAGAAGTCGTCATAGGGATATGCGATACAACAAAAATTAAAATTAAGATTGCCGCACAGCATAGCGCAAAACTGGGTGAAATGTCAGTTTTTAGATGGGGATTTTATCTTTAAGGTGGCAGGGGTGATTAACGTTGTACCACCTTGAGATATTCAGGGTACTTTAGCGGTCTGAATGTGATGGCGCAGATGGTGCCTGAGCAGGTGGCGAGGTTCTGGTCGCTGTTTCAACCGCTACATCTGCCGCCTGTTGCCCTGCATTCTGGGTTTGCTGTTGTGTAGCCTGATTTGCTGTTGTGGCTGGTGCTTGTGCAGGCTGATTTCCACCATAGGTTGAAACTTTGTTTAAACGTTTTGCACCTTTAGGCGGAGGTGTGGTGGTGTAGTGGGTTGAACCATTGGCATCGACCCATTTGTAGTACTGTTGAGCATGGTTTTGAGTTGAAGAAAACAACAGTGCTATTGTAGTAATCGTATATAAGCCCGTTTTTAAATAAGATGGTTTCATGTTTGATCTCCCCAAGAGAATTCTGTCTATATTCGATCAAAGTGTATTAAGAATGCAATTTACAATGCATCGTTTTATGTAAAAAGAAAATGACTTTTTGACAAATGGACATTTCACTCGACTAAACCACTGCGGTGAATAAGCTTAAAAAAACAACAGCCAAAAAATATTATAGAAAAACCTTTCCTTTATTCTTGACTTTGTGTATGAAAGCAACAAAAATGCTTGCTTTGGTTTTATATGCGCTTATTTGATCACCCTTCGAATAAATGTCATGGCTTGCAATGGACATTCTTTCTAGCCGAGAGAATGATTTTTTGAAATATGTTTATCCCAGCATATTTTGATTCGAGATGTAAAAAAAGCTTATACGGCTGATGAGTCAGAAAATTTTTCCTATTGCAGCAAAAACGAGTAGAATACGCACACTTAAAAAAAGTGCATAAGTTAATGAATGAAACACAGTTTATGTCTCCTATAAACTGTGCAAATATTAGGGTGAATCACGTTGGAACTTTTATCTGGTGGTGAAATGCTCGTTCGTGCCCTTGCGGACGAAGGCGTAGAGCATGTTTTTGGTTATCCAGGCGGCGCAGTTTTACATATCTATGACGCTCTATTTCAACAAGACAGAATCAATCATTACCTTGTACGTCATGAACAAGCTGCTGGCCACATGGCAGATGCTTATTCGCGCGTAACAGGTAAAACAGGTGTTGTGCTTGTGACTTCTGGTCCAGGTGCGACAAATACTGTGACTCCTATCGCAACAGCGTATATGGACTCAATCCCAATGGTGATTTTGTCTGGGCAGGTTGCGACACATTTAATTGGTGAGGATGCATTCCAGGAAACGGACATGGTCGGGATTTCCCGTCCAATCGTAAAGCACAGTTTCCAAGTGCGTCACGCCAGCGAAATTCCTGCCATTATTAAGAAAGCATTTTATATCGCATCTTCTGGCCGTCCAGGTCCAGTTGTGGTGGATATTCCGAAAGATGCAACCAATCCTGCGGAAAAATTCGCCTACGAATATCCTGAAAAAGTGAAGATGCGTTCATATCAACCGCCTTCACGTGGACATTCAGGTCAAATTCGCAAAGCAATTGATGAGCTGATCACTGCTAAACGCCCAATTATCTATACAGGTGGTGGTGTTGTTCAAGGTAATGCTTCTGCACTATTGACTGAACTTGCACATCTATTGGGTTATCCAGTGACCAATACGTTGATGGGGTTAGGTGCTTTCCCGGGTAATGATCCACAATTTGTGGGTATGTTAGGGATGCATGGTACTTATGAAGCCAATATGGCAATGCATAATGCCGATGTGATTTTGGCGATTGGCGCACGTTTTGATGACCGTGTGACCAACAATCCAGCCAAGTTCTGTCAAAATGCCAAAGTCATTCATATTGACATTGACCCAGCGACCATTTCTAAAACGATCATGGCGCATATTCCTATCGTTGGTGCGGTTGAACCTGTCCTTCAAGAAATGTTAGCTCAGCTTAAACAGATGAATGTGTCTAAGCCAAATTCTGAAGCAATTGCTGAATGGTGGTCTCAGATTAATGAGTGGCGTAAAGTTCATGGCTTACGCTATGAAGCGGCTCAAAATGGTGAAATGAAACCACAACAAGTGGTGGAAGCGCTTGATCGTGTGACCAATGGTGAAGCGATCATTACGTCTGACGTAGGTCAGCACCAGATGTTTGGTGCCTTGTACTACAAATACAAACGTCCACGCCAATGGATTAACTCTGGTGGTCTAGGTACGATGGGTGTTGGTTTACCGTATGCAATGGCAGCGAAACTTGCATTCCCAGATCAACAAGTCGTGTGTATTACAGGTGAAGCATCAATTCAGATGTGTATCCAAGAATTATCAACATGTAAGCAATATGG
>CAZKJI010000008.1:0-38381 GCA_964553005.1 uncultured Acinetobacter sp.
TTAAAATATGAATGAGAGGATGTTTCAGATGAGTTATTCAATTTTACTAAAAATTAATGAAGCAACACACGGTCAACCATTTTTTGGCATTTATGCATGTCGATGCGGAATAGAATATGCTAAATTCGGCGTATAGAAAGCCAAAAATCATATAAAACAGTTTGATGGAAAACTAAGGGTTTATTGAACAAGCCCTTATTTTATGCAATCTAAGCATTAGGATGACAAATAAAATGAGTACTGCCGTTTTTTTAAATATTCATGCGGATACATACGCGAGATTTGCGCATATTCGAGCGCAATTATTACAAGGGCATAAAGAAAGTCAGGCAAGTGCCTTGGGGGATGTGCTGTCAGAAATGGCTTGTGAAGTGATTGAACAGGTTTTTATGGTGTTGTTACAGGAAAATCAACATCATTCCCAAACAGGCGAATCTGAAAAGGTGATTCAGCAAATTCTGGAAGCCATTCGTAAATATATGCCATGGTCTGTTTCATTCTTTGGTAATGACCGTTTAGTGCCTTTGGTGGAATATCTCTCCAAAAGCATCCAGCTTGAAGATGAAAAGGTTTACATGACCTATCCAATTGAGCAGCAGCTTGCACAACAGGTGAAAACCTCCAGCCAGAAGCTTGCAGGTGGAGACCGTCATGAAACGGTAAATGCCTTGAAACTGCTGACCGATGTGATAGATGTCGGTGTGACCCATTTAATTCGTGAACCAAAAAAATGTTTAAAGTTCAATTTTGTGGTGGATAAAACCCTGAATGGTGTGATCAACATGACCACACATCTAGGCTATAAGCGTTTGGAAAAACTGGGCACCCAACTGGATCAGCAGGTTGCAGTTGTTTATGTGGATTATTTCTTAAAATTTATGCGTCATCAGGCATAGGAACGTTGACATGGCAAAGCTAAAGAACCTTGAAAATAAAGTGGTCTGGATTACAGGTGCTTCTTCTGGTTTGGGTAAGGCATTGGCAAGAGAATGTGCTTTGCAGGGCGCACAGGTGGTGCTGACCTCACGCCGTTATGATGAGTTGGAAGCTGTGCGTGTGGGTTTATTCAAGCCAGAATGTCATGTTTCAATCGCTGCCGATATTACTGATGAAGCACAGGTACGCCACGCCCATGAACAGGTCTTGACATGCAAAGGGCGAATTGACTGGCTGATCAACAATGCAGGTCTGAGCCAGCGTGCCCTGATTCAGGACACTACCATGCAAACTGAACGTGCCATCATGGAAGTGGATTATTTTTCACAGGTATTCTTTACCAAGACTGTATTACCAACGTTCCTTAAACAAAAGTCTGGTCGAGTGGTGTTCGTCTCCAGTGTGGCAGGTCTACTGGGTACACAATATCGTGCCAGTTATTCGGCTGCCAAAGCGGCGATTCACATGTGGGCGAACAGTCTTCGTGCTGAGGTTTCAAAAGATGGGGTTGATGTTTCGGTGGTTTTCCCAGGCTTTGTTAAAACCAATGTCTCTTTTAATGCCTTAAATGGTGAGGGTAAGCCACAGGGACATCAGGACGAAGCCATTGAAAATGGTTTGGATGCCGATGTATTTGCCCAGCGAGTTGTTGAGGCTTTGATGGCATGTGAGGAATATGTGGTTGTCGGTGGGAAGAAAGAACAACTGGGTGTATTGGTGTCCCGTTTGTCACCAAGCCTGTTGTATAAAATGATTCGTAAAACCAAAGTGAAGTAAAAGGAGCTTTTGCTCCCTTTTACTCATTTAAAATAGCCGTACCATAAGCAAACACTTCAACCATGCCACCTTGCATCCCCAGTTCAGTGGTACTGAGACGAACCCCCATGATCTGGTTTGCCCCCATGCTGTGTGCTTCCTGCTTGAGCCGAAGTATGGCTTCACGCCGTGCCCGTTCTACCACACTTTCATAGTTGACGAGACGGCCACCAAAGAAGTTTTGAATGGTGGCAAGCACATATTTAAAATAATCATGTGAGATCACCACATTGCTGCTCACCAATTGACCTATTGCGGTAGTTTCAACAAAGCGGTTGGTATCAATGCGGATATGGGCAAATTGCCTTTCTTTCTCATCCAGTTCGCGTAAGTGTTTTTGTTCAATATGACGACCAAAACCCCAACCGACTGAAAAAAGAATCAGAAAAATAACGATCTGAAAAATTAATCCATCCATTGTATTGCCTATGCACCAAATGGATTAGGAAGTTTAGGCGCCACAGGCTGAACCACGACAGCCGTACCATATACAAAAAGTTCGGACGCGCCCTGGGCAATATTCGATGTGGAAAAGCGAATCCCCACAATCGCATTGGCGCCTAAACCGCGTGCCTTGTCGATCATGCGTTGCGTGGCTTCCTGACGGGATTCCTCAAGTAGTTCGGTATAAGCCGTCAGTTCGCCGCCCACAATATTTTTTAAACCCGCCATCAGGTCACGACCCACATGCTTACTGCGGACAGTGCTGCCATACACCACATCAAGCTGACGTAAAATTTCATGGCCAGGTACAGATTCCAGGCTGCTGAGTAACATAGTCATTTTCTAAATCATCAATATTTTCAATTTTGAAGATAAGAAATATTGTGAATTGTTGCAATAAAAAAAGCTCACCGAAGTGAACTTTTTCTGTGTGACTCAAAATGATTATTGAGCAGCATGTATTTGGGCACTAGAGGGTTGTGGCGTTACTGTATCACTGGTATTGGCCTTTAAACCACCCCCCAATGTTTTGTACAACTCAACCTGATTGTTCAGGTTTGCCTGCTGTAACAACAGTAAACCTTGCTCAGCCGAATACGCTGAACGCTGGGCATCCAACACGGTTAAATAACTATCAATACCTGCACGGAAACGGGCATTCGATAGTTTATAGGTCGTGTTGGTGGCATCCACCAAACGGCGTTGCGCGGTTAAACGGTCACCAATGTTGGCACGGGTTGCCAAGGCATCATTCACTTCACGGAAAGCAGATTGAACTGACTTTTCATAGTTTGCCAAGGCAATTTTCTGATCGGTCTCTGAAATCTTGATGTTGGCTTTACGTGTACCCCAATCGAAGATTGGCAAGCTAATATTTGGACCAATTGACCAGGCAGTATTGCCTGCCTTAAACAGGTTGCTCAAATCTGTTGAAGCATAACCAGCCGATCCTGTCAGGCTAATTGTTGGGTAGAGCTGAGCTTTGGCTGCACCAATATTCGCACCTGCGGCACTGAGTTGATATTCAGCCGCCTTGATATCTGGACGATTATTAAGTAGGTCACTTGGCAAACCAGCACTTAAAGCACTTTGTTTGGTAATTTGAGAAATTTGCTGTTGTGGCAATAAGTTTTGAGGAACTGTTTGTCCAACCAGTAAATTTAACAAGTTTTGTGCTTGTGCAATCTGTGTTTTGTAGTTGGCAACATCATTACGTGCGGTTTCAACCGAAATTTGCGCCTGACGTAATGGAATCTCACTATCAATGCCCACATCGAAACGTTTCTTGTTCAGGTTAAACGAGTCTTGCTGCGCCTTGAGGGTTTGATTTGCAAGTTTCAACTGTGCACTTGCATACGAGTAGTTTAACCACACCTGAGTGATCTGGCTGATTAAACTAATTTGTGTGGCATCACGCGCACTCTGTGTCGCAAGGTAGCTGTCCAGTGCCGCATCTTTTAGGCTGGCAACACGCCCCCAGAAATCCAGCTCATAGGTTGTTTGTGGTATACCCACCTGATAAGTCGAATAAGGGTTGTTTGGATCACGACTAGGGGATACCTGTCGAGTTGCGCCACCTCCCACACCAATGGTTGGCAGTCTATTGTTTTCTGAAATCTGGTATTGTTGCTGCGCTTTTTGAATGTTGAGGACAGCAGTACGCAAGTCACGGTTGTTGGCAAGTGCCATATCAATCACTTGCAGTAAACGCTGGTCAGCAAAAAAGTCTTTGTAACCCTGTTCCGCGATTGATGTTCCAGAAGACTTGCCATAAGAGGCAAAGCTTTCAGGAATATCTGTGTTCACAACAGGCTCTGGCCCGCGCATGCTTTGGCAGGCAGCCAAAGACAGCGCGAGTGCAGAGATTGCAATGCCACGACTGGAAATAGACCATACAGTTTGCATCACGATCAATGCTCCTGAGTATTTAAAGTTTTAGGTTTGTACTTAAAGATACTACGAATCCACACGAAGAATACAGGGATGAAGAAGATACCTAAAAGTGTTGAGGAAATGACACCGCCCAGTACACCATAACCGACTGAGTGCTGGCTACCTGCACCTGCACCGCTTGCAAGTGCCAATGGCAAGACACCAAAGCCGAACGCCAGTGTGGTCATGATAATTGGACGTAGACGCATTTTGGATGCATGCAGGGTTGCTTCAAGCAACTCTTCACCTTTTTCCTGTAATTCTTTTGCGAATTCAACAATCAGGATTGCATTCTTGGCCGAAAGACCAATCACCGCAATCATGGCAACCTGAAAATAGATGTTATTGGATAAGTTTGGATTCTTAAACAATACCATGCCCAGGAACGTCAAAATCACCGCACCAATAATCCCTAACGGCACTACAAGTAATACCGAGAATGGGATTGACCAGCTTTCATACAGTGCCGCTAGACATAAGAATACAATCAGAAGGGAGAGGGCATACAAGAACGGAGCTTGAGCACCAGAGTCACGTTCTTCCAGTGACAAACCTGTCCATTCATAGTCAAAGCCTTGCAAGCCCATTGACGGTAGTTTCTGGATGATTTCTTCCATGGCTTTCATGGAGTCGCCAGAACTTACACCTGGGGCAGGCGTACCCTGAATGTTTACGGATGATACACCGTTATAACGTTCAAGACGTGGTGAACCATAGGTCCATTTACCCGTTGCAAATGCAGAGAACGGCACCATTTCGCCCTTGTTGTTACGCACATACCACTGGTTCAGGTCTTCAGGCATCATACGGGCATTGGCTTCGCCCTGTATATAAACCTTTTTCACACGTCCACGATCAATGAAGTCATTGATGTATGAACCACCCCAGGCAATACCCATGGTGCTGTTAATATCAGCGACACTGACACCCATTGCACCTGCCTGCGCCTGATCAACATCAATCCGATACTGTGGTGTATCTTCCTGACCATTTGGACGTACGCCCATCAGACGCTTGTCTTGGGATGCCAAACCGAGAATGGTGTTACGTGCTGCAATCAGCTTTTCATGGCCCTGACCACTCACATCTTTTAACTGTAGGTTAAAACCAGCAGTGACACCCAGTTCAGGCATGGCTGGAAGCTGCAACGGCATGATGTAGGATGCATCTTTGACGATCATGTTCAGCGCCATACCACGCTGGATAATAGCACCAATTTTTGTCTCAGCCGTGGTACGGTCTTTCCAGTCTTTCAACTTCACAAACGCTAGACCCGCGTTTTGTCCCATCCCCGTAAAAGAGAAACCAGCGACAGTAAAGATAGACTCCACTGCATCTTTTTCTTTTTCCATAAAGAAATGGGTCATGGTATCCAGTACTGCATCAGTACGGCTTAGGGTTGCGTTTGGTGGAAGCTGTACCAGTGTCAACACCACGCCCTGATCTTCATCAGGCAGGAACGAAGACGGCAGTTTCGGGAACAGAAATGCAAGTCCAGCGATAACGACCGCATACAAAATCCCAGAAAACACTTTATGGTGGATCATGCGGTCTACACCGCCCTGATAGCGATGGGCAATACGGTCAAATGTTCGGTTGAACCATCTAAAGAAACGGGCAAAGATGTTGTTGCTTTGTTTCTTGTCTGGATCATGCTGCTTAAGTAGGGTCGCGCACAGTGCAGGTGTAAATGTCAATGCAACGATCAGTGACAACACCATTGCAGTCACCAGCGTGATGGAGAACTGACGGTAAATCACACCTGTAGTGCCATCAAAGAACGCCATTGGAATAAATACCGCACTGAGTACGCTGGTAATCCCCATCAGGGCACCAGAAATCTGTTTCATCGACTTTTCAGTGGCCTCAACAGGTGTGCCGTGTTCTTCGGTCATCACACGCTCAACGTTTTCGACCACAACAATCGCATCATCCACCAGCAGACCAATGGCAAGAACCATTGCGAACATGGTGAGCGTGTTGATTGAGAAACCAAACATGTTGATGACTGCAAATGTACCCAATACCACCACAGGTACAGCGAGTGTTGGAATAATGGTTGCGCGCCAGTTCTGTAGGAACAGGAACATCACAATGAATACCAGTGCAATCGCTTCAAGCAGGGTATGTACCACACTTTCAATTGAAAGTTTGATAAATGGGGTGGTATCAAACGCAAGCTGGTCCTTAAGTCCTGTTGGATAGTTGGGACGAAGTTCACTTAAACGCTTTTCAACCGCTGCCGCAGTGTCCAGCGCATTGGCACCTGTTGCCAGACGGATTGCGATACCCGCCGCAGGCTTGCCATTGAACTGGGTGTTAAACTGATAGGTATCGGAACCCAACTCAACACGAGCCACATCGTTTAAACGAACTTTTGCACCTGATGGTAGGTTTTTCAGGAAGACCTGCTTAAACTGTTCTGGTGTCTGCAACAGACTTTGTGCCGTCACAGTCGCATTTAGGACCTGACCATTGACCGATGGAGCACCACCCAACTGACCTACTGCAACCTGTGCGTTTTGTGCACGAATTGCCGCTGCAACATCCGTTGGTGTTAAATTGAAACTGCTTAATTTGGCAGGGTCCAGCCAGATACGCATGGCGTATGAACCACCAAACACCTGAATCTCACCCACACCCTGAACACGGCTGAGCGGTTCAGCAATGCTGGAGTTCACATAGTCTTTGATGTCGGCATCGGATAAGCGTCCATCAGGAGAATAAAATGCAACAACCTGTAGGAAACTCGCACCTGACTTGGAAACCTTAACCCCTTGACGCTGTACATCTTCAGGCAGTAACGCAGTTGCAGACTGCAACTTGTTCTGCACCTGGACCTGTGCAATATCAGGATCAATCCCTTGCTTAAAGTTAATCTGGATGGATGCCATGCCATTACCAGAGCTGTTCGATGAAATGTAGCGCAAACCATCCAGACCATTCATCTGCTGTTCAATGATCTGGGTTACGGTGTTTTCCACCGTTGCTGCCGATGCACCTGGATAGGTTGCGGAAATCGTGACCGTCGGTGGCGCAACCGTGGGATATTGTGCAATTGGCATTTTGCTGAGCGAGAGAATACCCGCCAGCATAATCACCAATGCAATCACCCATGCAAAAATTGGGCGATGGATAAAAAATTGAGCCATGCAATCTACCCCTTAAGCTTGTGAAGTAGCTTTTTGTTCAGCTTTCGCTGAATCGGCTTGCTTTTGTTGTTCAGCGGCTGCTGATGGCGCGGCATTTTGACCTTGTGGTGCTTTTGCCTGTGGCTGGTAAGGTTTTACAGAAACTTCCTGTCCTTCCTTAACCTTAGCTACACCATCAACCACAATCTTGTCACCCGCCTGTAAGCCATCCGTGACAATCCAGTCCTGACCTTTGACACCAACCGTTGTGATTGGGCGTGCCTCAACCGTATTCTTGGCATTGACAACAAGCGCAATGGCCTGTCCTGTCGGTAGACGTGACACAGCCGCCTGTGGAATCAGGTAGGCATTTGGAATGATGCCCTGTGAAATCTTGGCAGTTGCATACATGCCTGGTAACAACAGGTGGTTTGGATTTGAGAACACCGCACGCAAGGTCACTGTACCTGTGTCTGGATTGACACTGGCATCAGAGAAAGCCAACTGGCCTTCAACAGGGTAGTCGGAACCATCCTCAAGCGTAATCTTGACACGGGTGTTGTTGCTGTTGTTCAGGCTACCTTTGCTGAGCTGCTGACGTAGGCGCAACATTTCGGCACTGGATTGGTTAATATCAACATAGATCGGGTTAAGCTGTTGAATCGTGACCAAGGGATCAGCCTGATTCGCTGTCACCAACGCACCAGCTGTTACCGAAGAACGGCTGGACTGGCCTGAGATTGGCGCACGTACAGTAGAATAGCCCAAAGTGATCTCAGCATTTTTCAATGCCGCCTGAGAGGCTGCCACATCGGCCTCAGCTAACAGGACCTGGGCATGAATATCATCATATTCCTGCTTGGAAACCGCATTGGTGCCAACCAGTTGACGATAACGTCCCTCTTTAACGCGTAATGCATTTAGGTTTGCTTGCTGGCGCAATAAGGTCGCACGGGCGCTGTCTGCGCTTGCACGGTTGGTATTGGCATCAATTTCATAAAGCGCCTGCCCTGCCTGAACATAACTGCCTTCAGCAAATAAGCGCTTTAAAATGACACCACCTGTTTGTGGACGTACTTCTGAAACCTGATAGGCAGAGGTTCGCCCAGAAAGTTCCACACTTTGTTCCACACTTTGCGGTTGAGCAACAATGACACCGACTTCAGGAGGTGGCATTTTTTGAGCAGCAGCGGCTTGCTGTGCATCTTTAGGATCTTTGCTACAACCAACAAGCGCAATGCTTGTTGCTAATGCGCAAGCAGTCAGGGCAGGTGCCCAAAGCTTAGCCGACATCATTATTCCACCTCAATTTAGATTTGTTATCTAAAAACAAATTGTTGCTGAAATTGCTTTGATACAGCCAAAACCAAAGCAATGAAGTCCAAATCAACCCAATTCCCCAACCCGTGAGTACGTCAGTCGGAAAGTGAACCCCTGCGTAAACTCTAGATATCCCCATGAAAATAAACCATAACGTAGATACTAAAATGACACTAATGCGATATTTATGTTGCTGAAGCAATAACATCATTAAACTCGCAAGGGTTGCTGCATAAAGGCTATGGGCACTTGGGAATGATGCGCCATAGCTTTGAACTAAGTGATAAAACTCCAAGGGTCTTGGTCGATCAATACCCCATTTCAGAAGCCAACCAATCCCAATACTTCCACCCACACTTAAAGCGATAAAAATTGCATTCTTATAGTTTTTAATCCAAGTTTGATAAATACACAAAAAAGTGGTTAAAAATAATAAAAATGGCATTCCACCTAGTCGAGAAAGCAGAATGGTTACCTGATTAAGCACAAACGAACGCTGTTCAAATAAAGCTTGAACACACAAAAGGTCTAAAGTCGATGTGTCGAAGCAAACCAGCCCAAACACACTAACTCCTAAAAAAAAGCAACCAATACAAAGCAGTAGGTGCGGCATGCGAACCTCATTATTTGCTTAACCATTGTTTAGGGTTGTTGGGTGTTCGAAAGTGTACTCGCGAGTACACTTTTGGTCAAGTCTTGAAATTTTATGATAATTTCATTTTCATATTTGTATAAGCTTGATTAAAAAAACATAACAAAATTCGATTAATGTCTCACTTTTTGCTCAGTTTTATTTTGTTCTTCTAACTGTACAGGTTGACTAGGGGGCCAAAAAAAGTCACTTGGCCGGGTTAAGAAATGAGTCATCACTAATTTTGCGAGTGGTTTCCATTGAGCGAAGCGGACGCGTCGGGCACGAAGTGCAACAATAATTGTCAAGGTAAAGCTGACAAATAAGTTAGTCAGGCCGATTAGCATAACCCCTAAAAAAGACACGATGATTAAACCAATATCAGGGCTACCGATGGTCATAAGACCTTGAATAAAATTGGCAGAGGCAAAGGCAATATGACGGATATCCAACGGCAGGCCTAAAATAAAACCGATGGTTCCCATACTACCAAGCATGATGCCAAAAAGAAAATTACCGGCCAAAGCCCCAAGATTCGTTTCAATATAATTGGCAAATTTATCTAAACGCTGTTGTCCCATCCAGCGTTTCAAACGATGGTGTTGTTTTAGACGGGGGCCAACCTTTCGGTAGACTGCCAGATTATCGAAATAGCCTGCAATTAAACCTGAAAGGAATAAACAGACACCTGCAATTGCCGCATGGGGTACAGCTAACGAAGTAAATGGATTTAAATCATGCAGTGTCTTGGTCGCCTTAATGGGGGAAAGTAATGGTTCCCCCAGATTGTACTGCCATAAAAAGGTAATTAAGGCCGCTATAGGAATGGCGATTGAAATATTTCCCAGAATTGCAATGAATTGAGTTCGAATAATGTTGATAATCAGAGCAGCTAATTCAGCAATCTGGGCCATTTTACTGCCTTTCTGCTGCTGTACTGTTGCCGCAAGTGCCGCAGCCGTCATTGCGGGCTGTTTGGTTGCAACAGTAAAATGCAGCACATGGATCAGCATGAAACCCAAACCATAATTCATGCTGTATAAAAACGCATGCATAAATGGAGCAAGTACCAGACGGGTGGTTAAAATTTTTAGGGTGGCCATGATGGCAATAATTGCGCCTGCACCTGCCGCCGCTTTGTACATACCGAAAAAGCCTTTTTTATCGGTACTTACATAATGTTCACCTGTTTTACTGGCGTTTTCGGTGACTTGCAGGGCAATCAGTTCACTGGTTGAATTTAACAGGTGACGAACACTTTTTTCATCATAATGGGCCTTGGTGAAGTCAGTAAGTAATTCACCTAATGCAAGATAGCGTATCTCATTTTTACTTGCCAATAAGCTCAATAAAAGTTCAATACGATCAATTGCTTGCTCAAGTAGAGACAGTAAATAGGTCAGGCTGATACTGACCCCGATGCGCTTGGTTGCCCGACGGATCTTGAGCACAACCTCACGGCATTGGTCCAGCATCACAAAGGCCTGTGACGCATCTGGAGGAGCAAGAACCGCAACTGTATCCTGCTGGTGCATCTGCTGTTTATACTTTTCAATGAACTCTACAATTTCACGGTTCTGAACCAGAAAAGGTGACTCATATTCAATAATGTCGGGTTGTGCATTAATAAATTCTGGATACAGACCAATGCCACTAATCCGATAGGACAATACAGTAATGGCCTTGATTAGGTCGGTTTTACACACCTGTTTTTCATTCGTGTTGCTTTGGCTTTCAGCAATTAGGTTGAAGAGGGTAATCCAGTCCTGATTTTCGATCAGGTCCAGCCATTCTCCATCACTTTGCTTATGAAAGACTTTGCCAACGAGGGTTTTAAGCTGGTTGCCATCTTCCACTAATGGCAGGAAATGTGCGCCAAGACGTTGCCCAAGCTGATTCCAGAAACCATCCAGCGAAAGAATGCCACTGTCGGCATAGAGGCTGATCTGTTTGTACTGGCTCATCAGCTTGAGCAGGAAATTCTGGAGTAAAGTTGCTGAAGTGGGAGTCAGCAAAAGAATTTTGATTAATGCATGAATTCGCTGTTTAACTTCTTCAGCATCATTCGGTTTTTGGGGTCGTATGCGGTTGACCAGTTCAATGAGGATTTGCTCATTGGCAAGAAGACTTTCAGGAACAGCTTCAGGGTGGTCAAGCTGTTCCTGCATTTTTAAAAATAAATCAGATAAAGTTAAATGCATAGGCACTCATAAAATTATTGAAGTCGATGTAAGGCCATTAAGGTCAAATTAATCAGTGCTTGGCGATATTCATTATCTGGTAGCGCTTTAAGCGCTTCCAAAGCTGCATCCGTTTCTTCCTGGGCACGTTTTTGACAGTAGTCCAGACCACCTGAGTGATGAACAATTTCAATGACTTTGTCCAAATGCTCGATACCACCTGTCGCGATACTGCGACGAATAATCGCATGATCATCTCCAGTTGAATGAGCTAATGCTGAAATTAACGGTAAAGTCGGTTTACCTTCCATTAAATCATCACCAATATTTTTACCTAATGTGTCGGCATCAGAGGTGTAGTCCAAAATATCATCAATAATCTGAAAGGCATTGCCAAAATGGCCAGCAAAACGGCGTAGTGGCTCACGATATTCTTCTCTGCCCGCCAGAATTGCCGCGCCTTCAGTTGCCAGTTCAAACAGGCGTGAGGTTTTACCATGAATAATTCTGAGATAGGTTTCTTCAGTGGTGTCTGGCTGGTGCTGGGCCTGAAGCTGTAAAACCTCACCTTCCGCAATCTCACAGGTTCCTGTTGAGAAGTCCTTGAGCAAAGTGATGTTGTTTAAATCCACCAGCAAATCAAAGGCCCGTGCTATCAGGAAGTCACCCACCAGAACGGCGGTCTGATTGTTCCATGTTGCATTTGCGGTTGGACGACCACGGCGTAAGTTGGATTCATCAACGACATCATCATGCACCAATGTTGCAGTGTGTAGCATTTCGATAATTGCCGCTAAATGTTGGGCATGTTGCATGTTTGCGACGCCGCAAGCACGAGCAGCAAGTAAACACATGATTGGGCGCATACGTTTACCGCCAGCTTCAACAACATGTTTACTCACCGACATAACAAGACCAACTTTAGAACTTATACCTTCATTGATCAGGTGATCCATCGCAGCAAAATCTGTCGCAACAGGGGAGAGAATGTCTTGCTTGAAATCGATAACCATATGAAGGAAAACCTCGTATAGGTGGATAATGTTGCCAAGTGTATCAATTAATTTATTGCTAAACAGTTATACAAGTCATGTAATCTGTGATTTACAACAAGACGGTGAGTTTTTTGGTCTTAATTTAGTCAAATAAAGGCAATTCTCTATAAACCGATATCACTCTACTTATGACTTGATAAAAACACAGTTTGTTATTGTCGCAATTTGTTTTTAAAAATGTATTTCAAATTTTGATCAGAATCAATCAAAACAAGCCGACATCAATCTAATTGATTTCATTAAAAAATCCAAGCAACTTATCAATATCTCTGCATTTGTGCAAAATGACTTGTTGTTTGATCAATTTTCACTTAAAATTTATCCCCTTGTATAACCCCAGTGGCGTTCGTCTTAAGATCGGTATATCCCTTTATCGACACGACGACACGGGCAAGTTGGAGTACATTATGTACGCAGTAATCCAAAGCGGTGGTAAACAGCACCGTGTTGTTGAGGGTGAAACCCTTAAAGTAGAATTGTTGAAAGCAGAAACTGGTTCAACTATTACGTTTGATGACGTATTAATGGTTGTTAACGGTGACAGCATTCAAATCGGTGCTCCAGTAGTCGCTGGCGCAAAAGTAACTGCAGAAGTAGTTGGCCATGGTCGTCACGACAAAATCCGCATCATCAAAATGCGTCGTCGTAAACACTACCGTAAGCAACAAGGTCACCGTCAATGGTTTACCGAGTTGAAAATTACTGGTATCGCAGGCTAACTCAGGAGTAAATAGACATGGCAACTAAAAAAGCCGGTGGATCGACCAAGAACGGTCGTGATTCGAATCCTAAGATGTTAGGTGTTAAAGTTTACGGTGGTCAAACTGTAACTGCTGGTAACATCATCGTTCGTCAACGTGGTACAGAATTCCACGCTGGTGCAAATGTTGGTATGGGTCGTGACCATACTTTATTTGCTACTGCTGACGGCGTAGTAAAATTTGAAGTGAAAGGTCAATTTGGCCGTCGCTATGTAACTGTTGAAGCTTAAGCTTTAATGGTTCAGAAAAACCCGCTTTTAGCGGGTTTTTTTATATTTACAATCTCTACATAAAGGCTGTAACTTCATACATAATGCAGACCTTTGCGACACGAAATACACAAAACCTGTGTATTTCTTCATTTTTTTCGTGATCAAAAACAGTAAGATGTCAGCATAACAGTAGAAATCTGATAGAAGGTTCATTTTATGAATTTCGTAAAAAAAATAGCTTATGCCGCAACCTTGAGTGCCATCACGCTTGGCCCTGTGGTGGGAAGTCAGGTGTTTGCCGCACCTGTGGCTGCATCGGCTCAGCAGGCAACCAGCAGTCTGGTACAGCAGTTGGCTGGCCTGCAACGCCTGACCGCAGATTTTGAACAAAGCACCAAGACCACCAATAATAAAACCGTACAGAAAAAGGGCCTGACTGCCCAGCACATGAACCAGACCTTTAAGGGGGTGATGAAGGTTGAGCGTCCTGGAAAATTTTATTGGGAAACCATCAGTCCAGCGAAACAAACCATTGTGACTACAGGAAAGGTGGTGTGGATTTATGATCCAGATTTACAGCAGGCAGTGCGACAGAGTCTGGATGATCAGGTGGCCAATACGCCTGCGCTATTATTGTCAGGCAATACCAGTCAAATTATGGATGCTTATCGTGTGACCCAGCCTGACCGTAGCAAGCTGTACTATACCTTGTACCCAAAACAGGATGATGGTGCATTCCAAAGCCTAACCATTAGCTTTGGTGCCAATAAGGCACCGAACTTGATGGTGTTGCAGGATTCCTTGGGTCAAACCACTTATGTACGTTTTAGCAACATTAAGGTAAATCCAGCGATTCCAGCATCGGTGTTTCACTTTGAACCGCCAAAAGGTACAGATATTATTGACCAATAATGGACTTATGCTCAACAAAGCCGCATCTGTTGCGGCTTTTTGCTGGGCGCGATATAGATACATTTCTTAATTTCATCTAGGCGCAAGGCTTTGTATAGTGAAGAAAAATCTTGGAGACTTGCAAGGCGATGAAAATAGTAAAAAGATCACAATTGATTCCACTCATTTCAATACTTACGGTCATTGCAATGGTTGGCTGTCAACCTAAAAAAGAACAATCGTCAGCTACTGCTGAAAAAGTCGATATTCCATTGATTCAGGCCAAAGTTGTGGCGGTCAAGCTTCCTAAACAAAAGTTGTGCCTGGAAGATGGCTGTACCAGTTATGACTTGCAAACGGTCGAGACCAAGCAAAAATGGATTGATGAATACTTTATCAGTCGTATGAAAAAGGCAGAGCCGAATGCCTTTGCTAATATCGCTGACCAGAAAGTCAAGCTGCCAGCCGATGAACCTTCACTCAGTGAAAGTAGTACTTACGTGCGTTTTGTAGGGCAAAATTATAATTTGGCAACTTTTGCCATTCAGACCTATAGTTACCCTGCGGGTGCGGCACATGGTATGTCGCATCAAGAATTCGTCAATTTTGATTTGTCCAATAAAAAACACATTACTGTTGCAGAGTTGTTGAAACCCGAAATGAATCAAAAACTTCGTGATGAGTTATATGCTGCTAATCAAAACTGGTTAGATGATCACCAAATTAAGAAAGATCAATTGCAAGTCAGTGATAATTTTTATTATGGAGTCAATGGGATCGTGTTCGTCTATCCATTGTATGAGTTGGCTTCATATGCAGAAGGGATGAGCGAATTAATTTTACCGTATTATTCAGCCAAAAAATTTATCAAGTCTGAATATTTGCCAAGCTTACCTAAAGAGCCAAATTAGTTGTTAGTCAGCATCTAAACATTGTTTATAGATGCTGATAGTTTATTGCCAATCGCTGTATTTTTTCAGGTTAAAGCCTTACACTATAGCCAGTTTTTTTTCTATTCATGATTGATTATGATCGACCCAAAATTACTCAGAAATAATATTGAAGCAGTGAATGCTGCTTTAGCAAAACGTGGTATTCAGCTTAATGTACAAGAATGGGCTGACTTAGAAGTTCGCCGTAAAGATTTACAATCCAAAGCTGAAAATTTACAGGCTGAACGTAATGCTGGTGCAAAACAGGTTGGTCAAATCAAAAAGTCAGGTGGGGACGCGTCTGAAATCATGGCGCGTATGGCTGCCATTGGCGATGAAATCAAAGCTGCTGAAGTTGCGCTTGCTGAATTGCAAACTGAGCTTGAGCAGAAGTCACTAGCCATTCCAAATTTGCCAGATGAATCTGTTCCAGAAGGTAAAGATGAAAGCGATAATGTTGAAATCTTAAAGTGGGGCACACCACGCCAATTTGATTTTGAGATCAAAGATCATACCGATCTTGGTGAGTGGATGGGTGGGCTTGAGTTTGAAACAGCAACCAAATTAACAGGTTCACGTTTTAGCGTACTCAAAGGTCCTTTGGCACGTCTACAACGCGCTTTGACGCAGTTTATGTTAGATACGCATACGCTCAAAAATGGTTATACCGAGGCGTATGTACCCTATTTAGTTAATGCAGATAGTTTACGTGGTACAGGTCAGCTGCCTAAATTTGAAGAAGACTTATTCAAGTTGCAAGGTGAAAAAGAATATTACCTGATCCCGACCGCAGAAGTGCCAGTAACAAACTTTGTGCGTGACGAAATCTTAGATGCCGATCGTTTACCACTTAAATACGCAGCACATACACCATGTTTCCGTAGTGAAGCAGGTTCTTATGGTCGTGATACCCGTGGTTTGATTCGTCAACATCAGTTCGATAAGGTCGAAATGGTGCAAATTTCAAAACCAGAGCACTCAATGCAGGCGCTTGAAGAACTAACTGCACATGCAGAGGGCATTTTGCAGGCATTAGGCTTACCATATCGTAAAATTTTGCTCTGTGGTGGTGATATGGGTTTTGGTGCAACCAAAACTTATGACTTAGAAGTATGGGTACCAAGCCAAAATACCTATCGTGAAATCTCAAGTTGCTCAAACATGGGCGATTTCCAAGCACGACGAATGAAAGCACGCTACCGCGTAGATCAGAAGAAGATCGAATTGGTGCATACGTTGAATGGTTCAGGTTTAGCTGTAGGTCGTACTTTGCTTGCAGTGATGGAAAACTATCAACGTGCGGATGGTTCAATCGAAATTCCTGAAGTTTTACGTCCATATATGGGCGGTACGACCTATATTGATTAATTGATTTTACTTATACGATTAATTTTATATTCATTCCCTCTTTTTATGAAAGAGGGATTCTAATTTAAACTTTGAGTTGATGGAAGATATGGATATCATTATTTATAATGAATTAGATACAGCAAAAATAGTGGGATTTAAAAAGCTTTATACTTATTTATTAAATGATGATTTTAAATCGGCTGAAGTTAAAAAAATTGATCATAATCTCTATCGTGCCAAACTAAATCGTAGTGACCGAATTCTATTTTCTATTTTTCAATATCAATCGAAAAAATATATCTTATTACTAGAATACTTAAAAAGTCATAATTATCAAGGTTCTCGATTTTTAAATAAACACAGCGTGATTGATGATGATTTGATTCCAACGGTTCAGCATGTGGATGAACTGGAATCGGAACAGATGATTTATATCAATCCGAAAAATCCACAATTTGTCTGCTTAAATAAATTTATTTCTTTTGATGATGTACAACAGCATATTTATCAGCAAAATTTACCTTTGATTCTGATTGGTTCGGCAGGTAGTGGAAAGACAGCAATTTTATTGGAGAAAATAAAAAAATTAGAAGGGCGGATTTTATATGTGACGCTTTCTTCTTTCTTGGTGAAAAACTCACATGAGCTTTATTATTCACATCAATATCATCATGCAAATCAAGAAGTTGATTTTTTCTCATTTAATGAATTTATCGAAAGTATTTTAGTTCCTAAAAAGAAAGCGATTCATTTTGATATTTTCTATCAATGGTATATACGACATTATAAGAATAAAGATTTTAATGCGCATACTGTATATGAAGAATTTAAAGGGGTGATCACAGGCTCTTCGATTCAGTCCGCTTATTTAGATAAACAACAATATTTAAGTTTAGGTGTAAAGCAATCTATTTTTTCGACTGAACAGCGTGAGAAAATTTATGATATTTTTGAGCATTATTTGCGCTTTTTAGCCAATGAACCTTATTATGATAGTAATATTCTAAGCTTTGAATACTTGGAAAAAATTCAGCCTTGTTATGATTTTGTGGTGATTGATGAGGTTCAAGATATTACAGCAATTCAACTCTATTTGATTTTAAAAACCTTAACACAGCAAGGGCAATTCTTGTTGTGTGGTGATGCCAATCAAATTGTACATCCTAACTTTTTCTCTTGGGCAAAGATAAAAAGTTTATTTTATCAAGATGAACAATTACGTCAAAACGAAAACATTACGCAAATCTTGCATCATAATTATCGTAATTCGCAACGTGTGACTGAAATTTCTAATCGTATTTTATTGCTGAAAAATGCTCGTTTTGGTTCGATTGATAAAGAAAGTCATTATTTAGTAGACAGTAATGCAGATATAAATGGTGGTGTTTATTTTTTAAAAGATCGTAATGAAATTTTAGCTGAACTCGATAATAAAACCAGTATTTCAACTCAGTTTGCTGTTGTAGTGATGCATGATGAACAAAAACAAGCTGCACAACGGTTCTTTAAAACACCATTAATCTTCTCTATCCAAGAAGCTAAAGGTTTGGAATATCAAAATATTATTCTATATAATTTTGTGAGTAATGAAAGTCAGAGTTTTAATGAAATTTGTAGGGATGTTCGTGGCGAAGATTTAAAAAAAGATTTTATTTTTTCCCGTAATAAAGACAAAACTGATAAATCTTTAGAGATTTATAAATTTTATATTAATGCCCTATATGTGGGTTTGACTCGTGCAGTGGTCAATTTATATTGGGTGGAACAAAAAGATCAACATGCGATTTTTAATTTACTTGGTTTAGAGAAAGCCAGTGATTATTTAGATTTGGCTGAACAAAAATCTAGTTTACAAGATTGGCAAAGAGAAGCACAAAAACTTGAATTACAAGGTAAAAAAGAACAAGCAGACCGTATTCGTAAAGAAATTTTAAAAGAAAAAACCGCCAATTGGGATATTTTGACAGGTGAATCATTACAAAGCTTGGTACATCAAGCATTATATACAGACAAAGAAGATAAGAAAGCAAAACTCAGTTTGTTTGAATATGCAATTGTGTATAAAAACAAACGTTATTTATTTGAACTCGATCGTAAGGGGTTTAAACCTGCAATAGCAGTCTTGGATAGGAAAAATAGCCAAATGCTGAAAGCAGTGCAAGGGATTGAGCAAAAATATTATTTACCTTATACCGTGAAAAATCCAACTGCATTAATGAAAAAGATTGAGCAATTTGGAATAAATTTTAGAAATGAATTTAATCAAACACCACTTATGGCAAGTGCATGGGTAGGTAATATTGACTTATTTAAGAAGTTGCTCGCAGATGGTGCAGATGTGTATGCTTTTGATAATGAATATCAAACGATGTTGCATATTGCTTTGTCAAAGGCATGTCAATCTGAAAAATATAATAAATCATTTTTTGCTGAATTTTACCCATTATTAAAACTGGAAAGTTTAATTTTACAGGTTGATCATAAGCTCTTTAAAATTGAGCCAAATCAAGCAGAATATCTTATTTTTCATAGTATCTTTGCTTTGTTTATGAAAAAAATACATATGTTGTGGGTGGTGCAATCTAAAGCAATTCATACTGCACTATTGGTCGAATGGTTTAAATATTTACCTGATCATGTTATGACAGAAACACGCAAAAAACAAAGCTATTTGAGTTCGATATTGTCAAAGAATGAACGTGATAGTCGTAATAAATATGGTAAAAAATTATTTTTGCGTATCGAACATGGTCAATATGTGTTTAATCCTGATTTATTGATCAAGATTAATGATGAATGGTATAAAATTTATGATCTGCTCAATATTCGAGAGATTGATTATGATGAATATAGACCAGATAAAGAATATCAGGACGTACTGCACGAAGCATGGTATCAAGACTTTATTGCTAGAATAGATAAATCATTTAATAAAAAGATGAATTATTTATTTGATATATTAAATATCAATCGTCAGGCAGATGTTAAAGGTGTAAATGAATGAATATTTTCCCAATCTCTTTAAAGTTGCAGCAGCAACGTTGCCTGATTGTGGGTGGTGGGCATATTGCCTACCGCAAAGCAAACTTGTTAGTCAAAGCTGGTGCGATTATTGATGTGATTGCACCAGAGATTGAGCCTGATTTGCAACAATTAGTTGAGAAGTCACAGGGTCAATATATTCAAGCCCCTTTTTCTGTAAATATTTTAGCAACGCCTTATCGCCTAGTGATTGCAGCGACAGATCAGCCTAATGTGAATAAAGCTGTCTTTGAGCAATGTGAGATACGTAATCTTCTCGTCAATAGCGTGGATGATATTCCAAATTGTCGTTTTATGGTGCCTGCAATTATTGATCGGTCACCACTCGTTATTTCTGTGGCTTCAAATGGAGCTTCGCCTGTTTTATCACGTCAAATTCGTACACAGTTAGAAAGTTCTATTCCACATGGTATGGGTAAATTAGCTGAGTTTTCTGGTCAATGGCGTAAACAGGTGAAAGAAAAAATTGCCAATCCAGATGAGCGTCGTATTTTTTGGGAAAACTTATACGCAAGTCCACTAAAAGAGCAAGTCTTTAATGACAATCTTGAGGTGGCAAATAATTTAATTGAACAAGCCTTAACAGAATGGACTGCACCGAAAGGTGAAGTCTATTTAGTGGGTGCGGGTCCTGGTGATCCAGAGTTGCTGACTTTAAAAGCATTACGCTTGATGCAACAAGCTGATGTGGTGATTTATGATCGTTTGGTCTCTGCACCAATCTTAGAATTGTGCCGCCGTGATGCTGAAAAGATTTATGTCGGTAAAGCACGTTCTAATCATTCAGTCCCACAAGATGGTATTAATGCTTTGTTGGTTGAATATGCACAAAAGGGTAAGCGTGTTTGCCGCTTAAAAGGTGGTGATCCATTTATTTTTGGGCGTGGTGGCGAAGAGATTCAAGAATTAGTTGAAGCTGATGTTACGTTTCAAGTTGTGCCGGGTATTACAGCGGCGTCAGGGTGTTCTGCTTATGCAGGTATTCCACTCACGCATCGTGATTACGCACAAAGCGTACGTTTTTTAACAGGACACCTTAAAGAGGGATCACCAGAACTTCCTTGGAATGAGCTAGTGTATGAAAACCAAACTCTGGTGTTGTACATGGGCTTAGTTGGTTTAGAACGCATTTGTGAGCAACTGATTGCTCACGGCCAGCGTCCAAATATGCCAGTTGCACTTATTTCCAAAGGTACCACGCCAGATCAAAATGTGGTGGTTGGAACTTTAGCTGATATAGCGACCAAAGTATCTGAGCATCATATCGTAGCACCGACTTTAACCATTATTGGTGAAGTGGTTAGTCTGCGTGAACAGTTAAAATGGCAATAAAATTTCCTTTATGGCGTTGTCGTCATTCCAGATCTATTGAATAAATAGATCTGGAGAATTTGAATAGTAGAGAAAATTTGTGATTCATGTTGTCCTATACGAACCAGAAATACCTGCAAACACAGGTAATATTATTCGTTTGTGTGCCAATACAGGTGCTCAATTGCATTTAGTCAGACCTTTAGGTTTTGAACTAGACGATAAGAAATTGAAGCGAGCAGGTTTGGATTACCACGAATGGGCAAGAATGCAAATTTGGGACAATATCGAACTCTGTCTTGCCGATTTAAAAACCAAAGGTGTTGAGCATGTTTTTCCACTGACCACGAAAGGTACAGCGACACCGCATACAGTCGATCTTAATCGTCCAGTTGCTTTGTTGATGGGGCCTGAAACTCGTGGTTTACCTGAACAAGTGCGTTTAATGTTCCCACAAGAGCAATGGATTCGTCTGCCAATGGCTGAAAATTCAAGAAGTTTAAATTTGTCCAATGCGACCGCTGTAATTGTCTATGAAGCATGGCGACAGCAGGGGTTTGTGCCGTTAGGTTGATGTTTGAATTTAGAATAAAAAGCCGCTTGAGGTTTAGTGTGAACCGGTTTGGAATTACACCGTACAACGGTGTAACTAGGCAACATACAGGAGCAACAGAAAGCGTATTCAAAGGCAATATCGATTTAAAAAATCGTAATCCAGAGTTTTTTAAGAGGTAAATATAATGTCAATTAAAGTTGAAATAAGTATTGAAGAAATAAAACGAGTATATTTACTTGTCGAAAGAATGAATGAATTTTTTCATCAACCAGATAACTATAATCAAATTGATAGTTTTTCAGAACAGATTTATCCTGAATTAAGTGAAGTTTATTATAATATAATATGGGGGTGGTTGCCTGAAGAAGTTAGAAAAGAAATTGAAGAAAAATAAGTTCTATCTTGTATAGTTTTAGCTTATTTTACTATTCATCTGTTTGGGATTCCATCCTGCAAGGATGGAACGAGAAATTAAGTATGAATCTAACTAATCTTAGTTTCCATGAGTCATCTATTATATCTTTTTATAGAAAGGGTCAAGATATCGTGCTATTTATAGAGGATATTACGGTTTCCGAAGAAAAAGTTAAAGCTCTATTAATGGCTTATTCTATAGAGAGTGTGGATGATGGAAAAAATGAAATAACTGATAATGATTTTATGTTGTTTGATGATGGTGAAATACTAAATATCTTAATAAATGACAATCTTATAGAGGTTGTAATAGAGTGGGTGGATTATAAAAATAATTTATATAAAACTCTATTTTATAGTATAAAATGTAAAAAAAATTCCTTAGCAGTATTATTGGGTGAGGATAATATTTCAGAAGTGCTAATATAATATCGTATAAGGACTAATCACCAGAGGCCGTATCATTGAGTAATGATATGGCCTCTTTTATATTTTATGAACTTAGTTTAAAGTTTATCATCAAACTCATTATGTTGTGGTGCATTGTATTTAAAGCCTTTGGTTTTATAACCCAAGTACAAAATACCAAACATCGCCCACCATAAACCGTATTTCAGTGCGGTATCTTCAATCTCTAGCCACATGGCAAAAACACTCAAGAAACCAAACAAAGGAATAATCACATAATTCACAATATCTTTCAGGTTTTTGGTGCGACCATCACGCAGAGCATAACGCGAAATCACCGATAAATTCACAAAAGTAAAGGCAATCAACGCACCAAAGCTAATCATTGAAATCACAATATCTAAGCTCATAAAGCCCGCAGATAATGCCACCGCACCCACAATCAAAATATTATAAGAAGGGGTGAAGTTTTTCGGACTAATATGACCAAAAATCTTCTTATTAATGACCCCATCACGGCCCATTACATACATTAAACGTGACACGCCTGCATGCGCAGAAATACCAGATGCCATGACCGTAACAATCGCAAAATACAACACGATGGTTTTAAACGCCACACCGCCAACCGCTTGTAAAATATCTGGCTGAGTCGCTGCGACATCTTCAAAATAGGTTTTAGGGTCATTTGGGAAGTAAATTTGCATAAAGTAAGTGCTGACAATAAAAATAATCCCTGCAAACAATGCGGTCATAAAAATCGCACGGGGTAGGGTTTTTTCAGTATCTTTAGTTTCTTCTGCGAGTGAACTGAGTGAGTCAAATCCAGTGAACGAGAAGCACAGTAAAGTTGCACCTGTAATGAGCGCAGCGACAGAGGTCATTTCATTCCAAAACGGCTCTAAACTCCACAACTGATATTTGGCATTGACCAGTGTGCCATCGGCATTTACGCCACCGGCTAGTAGTTGATATACCATCCACGTGAAGTAGCCAATGACCGCCAATTGCACTAACACAATCAAACTATTAAAGTTGGCCACAAAACGCGCGCCGCGTAAGTTGACACCTGTCATAAAGGCCGTTAGTCCAAGCACCCACACCCAATGATTTACATTTGGAAATAAGGCTTCAAGATAAATCACCGCCAAAATAATATTCACCATCGGCGAGAGTAAATAATCCAGCCAAGACGACCAACCGACCATAAAGCCGACATTGGGGTGAATAGATTTTTGTGCGTAGGTATAAGCTGACCCTGAAGATGGATAACGACGAATCATGTGTCCATAACTGATAGAGGTCAATAAAATCGCCACTAATGCCACGATATATGAGGTCGGCACATGACCATGACTTTCTTCGGAAACCAAACCGAAAGTATCAAATAAAGTCATGGGTTGAATATAGGCTAAGCCAATAATAATAATGTGCCAAAACCCCAGTGTTTTTTGCAGTGTAGCGGTTGATTGAACCCCAGAAATATTAGTCAACGGCGTTATCCCCATGATCTTTGATCAGTGATCGGCTATAGTTTAAGGATGATTTGCTGATACAACATCCTGCTACAGAAAGTCAGAATTGCGCCAATTTATCGTAATTTATTATAAATTGTCAGTACTTTTATGCTTCTTTTAGCAATTTTTTTGCCAATTCGCCAAAGAAATAGATGAATAAAGATTCACTTAAAATAACAAAGCCCCGATAAGGAGATTATATCGGGGCTTTGAAAGTTAAATTATTTATTTAACTTAATGAATTACCATGCTTTTTGTAAAATTGCACGAAGATCTTCTAAATTCGCTTCTTTAGGATTGTAAATGATAGAACCATCATTTAACGCTTTCTCAGCCACTTCATCCAGCTGTGCTTCAGTTACCTTACCTGTTTCACGCAGGGTACGTGGTAGCTTGGTGAGGCTGAATAGGCGGTCACGCATGGTTAAAATAGTTGCAATCGCTTTATCTGCACGCTGGCTAGCAGGTGTTTGTGCATAAATGTCTGCACCTGCAAGTGGCAGTAATAATTCACCAATTTTATCGCCATTGATCTCTTTGTTATATTCAAGCACATATGGCAGGAATAGGTTCATGCATAAACCGTGGGGCAGGTGAGCCACTGCACCCAAGGCATGGCCAAGTGAGTGAACCAGACCAACCATTGAGTTGGAGAATGCAATACCTGCCATGGTCGAAGCCTGTGCCAACTCTAAACGGCCTTGGGCATCACTTGGGTTGTCCAGTACCTTGAACAGGTTTTCACTGATCTTCTTGATTCCTGCACTTGCATACGCATCACTTAATGGATTCGCTGCTAAACAGGTGTATGCCTCAACACAGTGCGTGAGTGCATCCATACCTGTCATTGCGGTTAGGTGTGGTGGCAATGTTTGTGTCATGCGTGGATCAAGAATCGCTGCATGGGGCATAAGATAATATGATGCAAATGCGAGTTTTACATTACGTTGAGTATCAGATACCACCGCAACCATCGTTGCTTCTGAGCCTGTACCAGACGTGGTTGGAATTACGAAAAATGGCTTTAATGGTTTTGGAAGATTATGCGCACCAGAGTATTGAAGCAAGTCATTGCCACCTTCAGACACAAGGATGTTGGTTGCCTTGGAGGTGTCAATCACTGAACCGCCACCAATCGCAATAATCGCATCACAGTTTTGCTTACGGTAAAGTTCCGCTGCCTGGCGTACCACTTCCAGGCTTGAATCTGGTGGAACGTCATCAAAGATTGCACCAATCACGGCATCAGTGGTGCTGAATGCAGCCTCGATTGGACCAAGTAAACCGTTGGCGCGTACACCTTTATCGGTAATGATCATTGGGCGTTTTGCGCCCAGAGTTGCAAGCTCAAACGGAATATGCTCTAACGCAGCGTTACCAGCAATTACCTTTACAGGACAAAAAAATTCGTAATAAGGCTTAGCCATGTTATGTGCTCCGTTTAAAATATGATTGTGCGACTTTGAGGTAGATATTTTTTGCGCCAGTGAATTTTTCTTTGAATGTTAATTCAGCTGGATAACGTTTCACAGCAAGTGAGGCAATTAATTTAGGTAGAATTAACGCTTCCATTTTATTTAAACAACGCACTAAGCGAATGGCGCTTGAAACATCACCATCAGCAATCATACGGTCATTGGCAAATGCTTGAGCAGTACTTTCTTGGAAAGAAAATACCAGAAAAGCATGAGTTAAATGTTTGAAGGTAATTGTTAAATCAGGTTTGCCTTTATAGTTGGAGAGAAGCTCCAACTGTTTTTCTTCTGTTACTCGCGCAACAAATGCAGGACCATTTGGAAAAACATTCATTGAAAGTATAAAGCCAACAGGAAACTTGGAAACTTCCTCTTGTACTTCGTCATCCACTTGGCTTGCCATTACTAAACCACGACCAACAACATCCATCATGAGTTTTACGTAGGCAAATTGCAAAGTGGGCTTCACTGCTTTGGTCGAAATCACTTGCGTATCCCTTGTTAAAATTATGCAAAAGCAAATTTAGAGTAATTACTCTAATTTATTTCTCTAAAATTGAAAAGTAGTTTATTCAGATTTGACTTCAAGGTCATGAAAGAAATTCGTATTTTTTAAATAACAAACAAAATCATGACAGAGTTGCTCGAAGCTTGGATAATCCTCAAGCAAGTCTTGCAAGCGTACCATTTCTAAACCTGCGTATCCACAAGGATTAATGGTTTGAAAACCAGTCAGGTCACAGTCAATGTTCAATGCCAAACCATGATAGCTACGACCACGGCGAATTTTAAAACCGAGAGAGCCAATCTTGCGCCCGTCAACATATACCCCAGGTGCATCAGGCTTTGCATAGGCCTGAATATTGTATTGTTGAAGCAGGTCAATCATGGCCTTTTCCGCAAAGCTGACCAGAGTGCGTACATGCCATTTCAGGCGGTTTAAATCAAGGAGGAAGTAGGCGACCAGTTGCCCTTGTCCATGCCATGTCACTTGCCCCCCACGGTCGGTCTGAACAACAGGGAGATTGGTTTGTATAAGAATATGTTCCGCCTTGCCTGCCTGTCCCTGAGTAAGCACATCCTGATGCTGTAACAACCAGACCTCGTCAGGTGTGTTTTCATCACGATTCGCTGTAAAGTCCTTCATGGCTTCAAAGCGTGAGCTGTAGTCTTGTAGGTCTTTGAAACAACGAATGATGAGGGAGGGTTTATCAAAGTTCATTACGCATGTTTCCTTTGATTCTTGCAATTTTATCAGTCGCTTAATTATGTAATGATTGAGCTAAGATAAATACCTATCCATGAAAATTTTATACAGCAAGTATTGTTATTGAAAAAAAATCCAAAACACCTGCGTATTTTGGATTTCTATTTACAGCGCTGTCTTGATTAAAGGACAGGCGGCAAGATCAGCATACAGGGCATGAACCTGTTCCAGTTCTTCAAAGCGCAGCTGCGCGGTTAAAGAGTGGTATTTTCCTGTACGTGATGGCTGTACCTTGACTGAGTCACCATCAAATTCAGGAAAGTGCTTTTGCAAAATATCTACAACAGCCACTCGAAGTTCATCTCCAGCATGACCAATCAATTTGATTGGATAGTCCATCGGGAAAACCCAAAGATGTTCTTGTAATTCACGAGATGGAGTGCGGTCTGTGGTCATAAATAACCTCTTTTCATTGTAATTTAAAACGCCTGCATCAGTGCAGGCGCTTATGATCTGATTCAGTAGATGGGGTTGAAGTATTTAACTTCAAGTCCTGCATTTATGCAGGATGTCCCGAATCATTAGTCATTTTCAAGGAATGAACGGAGATGCTCTGAACGAGATGGGTGACGTAGTTTACGCAGTGCTTTCGCCTCAATCTGACGAATACGCTCACGCGTCACATCAAACTGCTTGCCCACTTCCTCTAAGGTATGGTCAGTTGGCATATCAATACCAAAACGCATTTTTAATACTTTCGCTTCACGTTCAGTCAGGTTCTCAAGTACTTCGCGAGTCGCTTCCTTTAAGCCTTCAGAGGTCGCAGCATCCACTGGAGAGGTGATGTTTGAGTCCTCAATAAAGTCACCAAGATGCGAATCTTCATCATCACCGATTGGTGTTTCCATCGAAATCGGTTCTTTGGCGATTTTAAGTACTTTACGAACTTTAACCTCGTCCATTTCAAGACGCTCACCTAACTCTTCAGGTGTCGGTTCACGTCCCATTTCTTGAAGAAGTTGACGTGATACACGATTGATCTTGTTAATCGTTTCAATCATGTGGACTGGAATACGAATAGTACGCGCCTGATCCGCAATCGAACGAGTAATCGCCTGACGAATCCACCAGGTTGCATACGTCGAGAATTTATAACCACGACGATATTCAAACTTGTCTACCGCCTTCATCAAACCGATGTTACCTTCTTGAATTAAATCAAGGAATTGTAAGCCACGGTTAGTGTATTTCTTCGCAATTGAAATAACCAAACGTAAGTTTGCTTCAACCATTTCTTTCTTGGCACGACGTGCTTTCGCTTCACCAACCGCCATACGTTTAGAGATATCTTTGATATCTTTTACGTTTAAACCAAGGTCTTTCTCAATATCAGCAATCTTCTGTTGGAATGCTAATACGTCAGGACGCACTTTTTCTAAATGTGCTTTGGTTTCAGCAGGGGCTTTCGCGATTTGTTCATCTAACCAAGCTGGGTTTGATTCCTGTTCAGGGAATGTCAGGCGGAACTGGTTACGGTCCATACGGCCACGGCGCACTGCATAACGCATGATTTCACGTTCATTGGCACGGATTTGGTCATGAGTACCACGAATCATTTCTGAAATGATGTCAAATAAACGCGGGGTAAATTTAAACATCATAAATACAGTCGCAAGAGATTCAAGCGCAGCTATTGCTTCTTTGCTATTACGACCATGCTTTTCGATTACCGATTTGGTTTCATTCCATGCAGCTTCTAGTTCTGAGAAACGAATTTTGGCCACTTCAGGGTCTGGACCTGAATCACCTTCAGAATCATCATCGCCCTCAGACTCTTCCTCTTCGTCATCATCATCAAGCTTGACTTCCTTAGTGGTGGCAGTCGCGTTTTCATCTTCCTCAAGCTCTGCCTCTTCTTCGAGAACCTCAGGAATATCCTCATCGGTTTCAGGATCTAAATAGCCTGAAAGAATATCGGCAAGGCGACGCTCACCTGTTAAAAAGTCATTATATTCTTGTAAAACGACTTCCACGGCATTTGGCCAGTAAGCGATTGAGTGTAAAACGTCACGGATACCTTCTTCGATACGTTTTGCAATACTGATCTCGCCTTCACGCGTAAGAAGTTCAACTGTGCCCATTTCACGCATGTACATGCGTACAGGGTCTGTGGTACGGCCTGGTTCACTTTCAACCGATGCCAGTACGGCAGCAGCTTCTTCTTCAGCGACTTCGTCCGCAGCTTCAGTAGATTCACCAAACATGGTGTCATCGGTTTCAGGTGCACGTTCATGCACAGGAATACCAACGTCCTGAAGCATCTGGATGATGTCTTCAATCTGCTCACTTTCCGTAATTGAGTCTGGTAGATGATCGTTAACCTCAGCGTAAGTTAAGTAACCTTGTTCTTTGCCTCGGCTAATCAGAGCCGCTACTTGCGAAGTAGGGGAATGCATATCGCTCATCTTTGCTTACTCTTTTGTTGAATCTGTGGCGGTGAAAAACCGTGCATGATAGCACAGTTCACGGGGAATGTTCTGGATTTGATCCGTTTGCTTTAAATAAAAAATGGTATTGATTTCACGTCTGTTTCTTGAATATGGGGGTGTGTCATAATTTTTCAAGCAGTCCATCCTTTTTGCAGAACTTTTTTGATTGGTATTGTCCTGAGATTATAATTACACAAAAAAACCGCCGGAAAAAAGTACAAATCACCGATTTATAGCAAAAAAATAAAATAAAACTTGACATGTGTGTTTAAGACAGATAAATAGCGGCTAGACCCATTTATATTTTTCGTATAAGAGGTACTTCGTGTCTTCTACAGATTTTGAATTAGATGATGATAACTACGGCGATGATGATGTTGGTTTTGATGAATCATCAGGAAAAATCAGCGCCAAGGAATCATTAGAAAAACGCCGTTTGATTGATGATCTGTTGGCTCAGCGTCGTTTGGAACGAGAATTAAAAGATTTTGACTACGATTTCGACGATGATGACCTCGATGACGAAGACTAGGCAAAATTGCTGAGAATTTGCGTCTGAAAATGTTATGCTGTCGAAAATGTAATTTTAGAGCTGGATAAAAAATGAGTACCCTGGATTTAGACTTGTTAAGTAATTATCTTGACGGCGACCAAAACGAATATGGTTTAGATTTTGCGGCGACTCATGGCTTTTTGTGTGCTATCGCTGTTGGCCCAAAGTTTGACCGTTGGCTGGATGAGCTGTTCGAGAGCAATCAAAAGAAAGTTCCGAGTGAGATCATCGAACAGATTAAAGCTTGGCTGGAATCAATTCGTCAGGATTTGGCTAATGAAAATGGAATTGAGTTTCCATTTGAAATTGAAGAAGCCGATGTGGATTCGAGTTTAGGTGACTGGAGTGTCGGTTTCGTTGATGCCATGTTCCTGAACGAAGATGCCTGGTTTACGCCTGAATATGAAGAACAACTGGTTGATTTGACTTTGCCGATTATGGTGTTTAGTGGCATTGATGAGGAAGATCCACAAATGGAGTCTTTCCGCCGCAATGGTCAGTTGATGGATGAATTGGCCGAGGAAATTCCAGATAATTTAAATGAAATTTATCTCATGTACCATACACCAGCCTGATAACAGGTTTGAGGCGGTAATAATAGTTGCTCCGCCATGTATCGCGTGAAGTATTTAAACGTCCTTATGGACGTTTTTTTATTTGGTGATGGGGCATACATTATTTTTCTAGCAACCAAATTTTTTCCTGTGCATTCACTTTGCCTTTGAGCAGTTCGGTTTGGCTATCGAGTAGCTGTATGGCGTATTCACTGGAATAATAGTCCTGAAGTTGTTGGGTGGAAATGGAAAAAGGCGGACCAGCCATCATGGATTGATCATACTCAAAGCTAATCACTAATTGTGACGCATCACCACCAATCTGAATGAGATGCTGGACATATTGGCTTCGCATTTGTTCTGGTAGGGCGACTAAGGCTGCCCGATCATAAATCGCATCAATCTGCCCCAACTGCTCAATAGTCAATTCAAAAAAATCACCGACAAACAGGTTAATTTGTGGATGGTGAAAGTGGCTAAGATTTCCAGACTGCATTTCGGTAAAGGAAAGGCCAAGTGTTGAGATTAAGTCCTGAATCGCAATTGGACTCAGGTCAACTCCCACGACATGATAGCCCTGACCTAAAAGCCAATGTATGTCTAAACTTTTACCGCAGAGTGGGATAAAAATACGGCTATTGGGAGAAATGTTTAAGCAGCCCATATATTTAACCAGTAATGGGTGAGGCTGGCTGAGATGAAAGCCAATCTCATTTTTTTGCCATTTTTGATGCCAAAACTCATGCTGCATGGTTTTTCCTTAACTGACATGAATAAATAATAAAGGAGAATTTTTTGTCTTTTTATGATTTCTGCCCAAGTTTTTTAGCCACTTTCCAGATGATATAAAGTATGACAACTGCCAAAATAATATAGCTAACCCGTTGCATAATTAAAGACATCAGGGCCTGGTTTTCACTAAAGTGATAACCTAAAAATGCCAGAAATGTTGTCCAGATGACTGTTCCAAATGTGCTGTAGATCATGAACTTGACAAAAGGCATCTTGCTCATTCCTGCGGGGATACTAATTAGCGAACGTACTGCTGGAATCATACGACCAAAGAAAACGATCCTATGCCCATATTTTTCAAACCAAGCCAATGATTTTTCAAGATCAGCAACACTAATACGTAGGTATTTTCCGTAGCGTTCGACAAGAGTAAAAAGGTGGTGTTGCGGAATTTTTCTACCAATCCAATACAGTAATGCCGCGGCTAGGAGTGAGCCGATACTACCAGCAATAATCACTCCGATTAAAGTCAGTTCACCTTTTGCCGCAGTATAGCCTGCGGATGGCATAATGATTTCGGATGGAATTGGTGGGAAAATATTATCAAGAAACATTAAAAATGCGATACCCAAGTATCCTAGTTTCTCCATGATGGATAATACCCAGCCTTCCAGTCCCATAGCGCCTAAATGTAATTTGTGAGTTAGGGGTTAGAATAATGGTTGTCTAAATAACTCTCAATGATGTATTGGTTAATAATTTTGATGATTAAAATAAAAAAAGCCTTAGTTTGAGCTAAGGCTTTTTATTAAATCTTTATACTTATTTATAGGCGTTTGCGTTTTGCCGCTGCAATTTGTGACTGACGCATACGGAAGCCAGCTTTTTGTTTATCCGTAGTTTTGTCAATACAGTAAACACAAGACACACCGTGTTCATAGCTTGGTAATTCAGCTTCAACCTTAGTAAGTGGCCAGCCACATGCATGGCACTTGATATTCTCACCTTCTTCAACCCCATGTGTCACGGCAGTACGGCCATCAAATACAAAACATTCACCTTCCCAAAGGCTTTCCTCTACAGGTGTTTCTTCCAGATATTTAAGGATACCGCCTTTTAAGTGGTAAACCTCACTAAAGCCTTCCTGCAACAGCAGGGAAGTGGATTTTTCACAGCGAATACCGCCTGTACAGAACATGGCAATTTTCTTGTCTTTGTGCTGCTCAAGGTTTTGTTTTACATATTCAGGAAATTCACGGAATGTTTCCGTTTTGGGATCAATCGCACCTTTAAATGTACCCGCTTTGTATTCATAGTCATTACGAGTGTCGATCAAGATCACGTCATCACGACTAATCAGCTCATTCCACTCTTTAGGATCAAGATAGTGGCCAACTAAATCACGTGGCTTAACGTCGACACCTAAAGTGACAATTTCATTTTTAAGTTTAATTTTCATTTTACGGAATGGCTTTTCAGAGCTTTCAGACTCTTTATATTCCATTGCATTGAAACCTTCGTTTAAAAGGAATTGATGAACGGTATCAATCGCGGCACGGTCGCCAGCAACAGTTCCATTAATTCCTTCAGACGCTACAATCAGAGTTCCACATAAATTGATGCTCTTCACTAAGTTTAAAAGACGTTGTTGCAGGTCTGCTGCATCTGAAACTTCTTTAAATTGATATAGTGCCGCAACAACCCAATTATTGGTCGCTTGCTGTTCTACAGGTGCAAGCTGTTCTACAGTAGCGTTCATGGATAACTCCAAATGTATTAAGATAGAAAAATAAGGCGCATATTTTAGCGTGAAATTTGAAAATAAGCGAGAAAACCATAAAATTAATATGGTTTTAGAGGAGTAAGTTTTGAGTAATGATCGTCGAATCCCATCACTGACCCCTTGTGCAGGGCGTTGTTCAACGGTATTTGGTGATCTGGTGTGTCGTGGATGCCGCCGTTTTAATCATGAGGTGATCCAGTGGAACACCTATACGCCTGAACAGCGGTTGGTGGTCTGGAAGCGTTTGGATGCACAACTGGACCAGATTCTGGTGCCATTGTTGCCCAATGCCAGTCTCCAGCATGTCGAGGGCTTTATCCACGGCAAGCACATTCGTATTCTGGAAAGCGCAAGTGCTGGGCGTAAGCTGTATCATGCTTTAAAAGTCTGTGAGAAAAATAAGCATTTGGCACAGGATAGTGGGCTTGGTATTACAGATTCACAGGTTAAACCCATTTGGGATGAGTTTGAACGACGTGTTTTGGCTTTAGCCAAGGCAAGCTATGAACTGGCCTGGCTGCGTGCCGATGGGATCAGTACAAACCTATTGCGTGCCCTAGAAGAGGATGAGCTCTAATTCACTTTTTTCTGATGCTGAGTCGGTAAATAATAAACTCTGCAATGAGTAGGTTGATCGTCCAGCCCAGCCATGCTTCAAGCTGATAAATGTGGATTGGTGTAAGCCAATCCCAATAGGGTTGAATTTGGTAAAGTGCAAGTTTCCATGTTCTTAAGCTTAATGCAGATAATGCTAAAGCAAAACTTCGAATCATCCAGTTACGATGCCTGATCCATTGTCCATGAAATGCATAGTAAAGTGCCAATACGGTGCTGATTCCCCAACATATCCCCAAAATGACAAAGCAGACCTGTGTGCTGAGACCACCATTTGCTGAAAATGCCAAAACAAGACCACTTGGTAAAGCCAGTCCTAAAGTTGTGATGATATAAAGCCAGCCTGCATAGCGGTGTAAACGTGGTGTATTTTTACGAATGGATAGGGAAAACTGGGTAAAGCCTGCCAGCAGTACCAGACTACTGGTGATCACATGCACCTGAAAAGCAAATCGCCACGGCTGTGTAGTGACTACATCCTGTTTGAGAACCAAAAAATTAGTGTGATCTGACCATGGAAAATAATTCAGGCAAATTTGCAGCATGAGCCAGCAGAGATAGCTGAATATAATCACAATCAAGAATTGAGAAAGCTGATTTAGTGTTTTCCACATGGAGCGTAATCACTGTTATGATAGGCGGTTAAAAAATAAAGTTAAATAATTTATGTTAAATGAGAATAGCTCAATGAATAAACTCAAATCATTATTTATTTTTGCCAGTATGCTGGCAAGCAGTTCGTTTAGTTTTGCCCAGCCTGCTCAAATTGCGCCCTCATGGACAGGACTCTATAACGATGAGCAAAAAATCTCATTGTTCTTGCAGCAGAAAGGCAATGAAGTCACGGGCTATAGTTTGTTAAATGGCAAACAAACCAGTTTCAAGGGCAGTATCCAGCCAAATGGTTCAAATTATCGAATCACCTTAAATGAGGCAGGGCAAGGCGCGGCTGTTGGCAAGTTTATTTTGGACTACAAGGGGAATGGCTCGGCAATCGAAGCGCAGTGGTTACCTGGCAGCAAAACAGTTAAACCCAAATTCTTTAGTCTGGATGCACAGCAGTGTAAATATGCAAAGGATAATGGAGAGTTTCCTGATGCATCCCGTAAACTGCTAAAAGATGCAGATTTACAGGTGGCACTGGGGCAGTTGCAGTATATGCGTAATGAAATTTATGCCCGTCATGGTTATGCTTTCCAGAATAAAAACTGGGCTAGCACGTTCTCACAATATGAATGGTACATGCCTTGCCATACCAATGTTGATACGCGCCTGACCCAGATTGAAAAAGAAAATGTGAAACGTATCAAGATGGTTGAACCGTATGCGAAAGATGTGGATTGGGGGCGTTAAGATATTTCTATTTTTTGTGCATAAAAAAGCTGCCATTTGGCAGCTTTTTTAACATTAATTTTAAAAATAAAATTAACGTTTGATATCGCGTTGAGTCGAGCCTGTGTAAAGCTGACGTGGACGACCGATCTTGTAAGGACCGCTGTGCATTTCTAACCAGTGGCTGATCCAACCAACAGTACGTGCAAGAGCGAAAATTACAGTAAACATTTCTGTTGGGATACCAATCGCTTTTAAGATGATACCTGAGTAGAAGTCTACGTTCGGGTAAAGCTTACGCTCTACGAAGTACGGGTCGTTCAATGCAATGCGCTCAAGTTCCATAGCAAGCTGCAATTGTGGATCGTTGATGCCTAATGCTTCAAGAACTTCGTCACAAGTTTGCTTCATTACTTTAGCGCGAGGGTCAAAGTTTTTATAAACGCGGTGACCGAAGCCCATAAGCTTCACTTCTTTACGTTTTACTTTTTCCATGAATTCAGCAACGTTTTCAACGCTACCAATTTCATCTAACATTTTAAGTACAGCTTCGTTTGCACCACCGTGAGCAGGTCCCCAAAGTGCAGAGATACCAGCAGAGATACATGCATATGGGTTCGCACCAGTAGAACCAGCAAGACGAACTGTAGACGTAGATGCATTTTGCTCGTGGTCAGCATGAAGCGTAAAGATACGATCCATTGCACGTGCAAGAACAGGATTTACTTTGTAGTCACGATCCGCAGGCGTAGCAAACATCATGTGCAAGAAGTTTTCTGCATAACCTAAGTCATTACGTGGGTAAATGAATGGTTGACCTACAGTGTACTTGTAGCTCCACGCTGCAAGCGTAGGGATTTTCGCGATTAAGCGAATTGCAGTAATTTCACGATGGTTAACATCTTCGATGTCTAAACCGTTGTGATAAAACGCAGATAATGCACCTACTACACCAACCATGATTGCCATAGGGTGAGCATCACGACGGAAACCATTGAAGAAACGGCTTACTTGGTCATGAACCATAGTGTGGTTGCGAACTTTAGCATCAAATTCTGCTTTCTGTTCAGCATTTGGAAGCTCGCCATTTAATAGTAAATAGCAAGTTTCGAGGTAGTCTGCTTGAGTCGCTAATTGATCAATTGGATAACCACGGTGCAATAACACACCTTTGTCACCATCAATGAATGTGATCTTAGATTCGCAAGCAGCTGTCGCCATAAAACCAGGATCGAAAGTAAAATGACCCGATGCCAATACATCTTTAACGTCAATTACATCTGGGCCCAATGTGCCGCTGTAAATTGGTAATTCAATTTCTTTGCCATTAAGCTGTAATACGGCTTTTTTGCCAGTTGCTGCAGACATTCAATAGATCTCCTGTCCTGGTGAATGATTATCTGACTCGAAATCCTAATCTTGTCATGTGCGAATCAGACGGTGTCAAAATTTGCTATAAGATTAGTGGCTACTAAAATTTTGTCAATTATACTTAGGGATAAAAAATAACGTTATTGCAGTCAAGTTAGTCATTTAGTATCGAAGAAAAAATTGAGTAAAATCACAGCATCGGTCGAGTATAATATGTCAAATCATGTTTCAGGTGCATAAAAAAAATGAAGCACCAGTACAATTGTAAGTAAATTTTTACGCTGCTGATATTTTTGCCCCTGTAAAATTAAGGGCTTGGCTTGCCAAAACCCTATGTATTTCACGGTTTCGCCTTAAATGTTGGTTCAAAAATCTGTTTAAGAGCTGATATATGAGAGGGTAAATGTTTCATTATGGTGCGACTGATTGATTAAAAATAAGTCGATGTGTTTATAGGTATTGCGCCTAAATAGGTGGGGTTAATCATATTTAATCTGTAAATGAGAGGTATTATTTATGGCTATGCTGAAAACCGACTCATTTAATGGAGTTTTACTGAGAAAAACATATTTTTTTGAAATAAATAATAAATAGTTTTTCCAGCCTGAAACTATTCATAAAAAAAAGTTTTGTATTTTTATTTTTATAAAACAATTAGATAATTGAATTTTTTTCAAAAAATAATTTATCTGGAAGATGTTGTTTATGTGAATGATTCTTATTTATTATTTTTTTCGACTAAAGCGAAAGCTGATTGTTTGTATTTTGATATTTCACGTTTTATAATTCGGTGTCGTTATAGGTTAGGCATGAGCTGTGCTTGCCTAACAATGCCAGCTTTCCTTTGAATTAATTCAAACAAACTCCAGTTGGAGTTTCTACTTACAGGATGCCCGCTGTGAAAAGCAACAGACCTGTCAATTTGTCCATGGGTCAAGTTTTAGCTGTAAACTTAAAATCACCCGTGGCTATTGCATCAATTCTACACCGTTTATCAGGTGTGATCGTTTTCTTATTGGTCGCAGTTCTTTTATGGATTCTGGATAAATCTTTATCTTCACCAGAAGGATTTGACTACGTTAAAAATGTCGTTTTCGGAAATATCATTGTACGTTTCATCGTATGGGTATTTGTAGCTGGGTTAATTTTTCACTTTATCGCAGGAATCAAGCACTTGCTTGCTGACATGGGTTTTGCGGAAGAATTACAAAGCGGTCGTATAGCAGCTACTATTTCATTGATCTTGTCTGCGCTTGGAATTATCGCAGCTTTCGTATGGATTATGTTCTGATGAAAAGTGCTACAGGTTTAACAGGTTCAGGTTCCCGCGATTGGTATATCCAGCGTGTGAGTGCGGTTGTATTGGCTGCCTATACTGTTGTTCTGTTTGGCTGGATTCTCTGCAACAGCGGATTTGGCTATGAACAGTGGGCTGGCTTTATGTTGACTCTGCCAATGAAGATTTTTTCTTTGCTGGCCGTATTATCGCTCGTTGCACATGCCTGGATTGGGATGTGGCAAGTCTTTACTGATTATGTAACGACTCGTCAGATGGGTCCATCAGCTTCAGGTTTACGCCTTGTATTGACTTCTGCCGTCATTATTTCAGTGTTCGTGTACGCAATCTGGGGTATCCAGATTTTCTGGGCAAATTGATAGGAACAGATCATGGCAACCCCTAAAGAAAATTATTCAAATATCCAGACATTATCATTTGACGCTGTAATCGTTGGTGGTGGTGGTTCTGGTATGCGTGCTTCTTACCAACTTGCTCAAGCTGGTTTAAAAGTTGCAGTATTGACTAAAGTATTCCCGACACGTTCGCATACTGTTGCTGCTCAAGGCGGTATTGGTGCATCGTTAGGTAACATGCAAGAAGATAACTGGCATTATCACTTCTATGACACGGTTAAAGGTTCGGATTGGTTAGGCGATCAGGACGCAATCGAGTTCATGACACGTGAAGCGCCAAAAGTTGTTTATGAGCTTGAACACTTAGGTATGCCGTTTGACCGTAACGAAGATGGTACGATCTATCAGCGTCCATTTGGTGGTCACTCTGCAAACTACGGTGAAAAAGCTGTACCACGTGCGTGTGCTGCTGCTGACCGTACAGGTCATGCATTACTTCATACTTTGTATCAAAGTAACGTAAAAATGGGTACTCAGTTTTACGTTGAATGGATTGCACTTGACTTAATCCGTAACGAAGCAGGTGATGTTCTTGGTGTGACTGCATACGATCAGGAAACGGGTAACATTGCGGTATTCCAAGCGAAAGCAACCTTGTTTGCTACGGGTGGTGCGGGTCGTGTTTATCGTGCATCAACCAATGCTTATATCAACACTGGTGACGGTCTTGGTATGGCTGCTCGCGCAGGTATTCCATTACAAGATATGGAATTCTGGCAATTCCACCCAACGGGTGTTG
>CAZKJI010000009.1:0-36889 GCA_964553005.1 uncultured Acinetobacter sp.
GTAACCGTGTAGATTACAAACCACGTCGTGAAGGTAGCTTCGGCGACCGTCCAAAACGTGATTTTGGTGATCGTCCACAACGCGAGGGTGGTTTCGGTGACCGTCCAAAGCGCGATTTTGGTGATCGTCCGCAACGTGAGGGTGGTTTCGGTGACCGTCCAAAGCGAAGTTTCGGTGATGATCGTCCAAAGCGTAAGTTTGGTGGCGAAGACCGTCCAGCGCGTGGCACGCGTGAAGAAACTTTCGGTGGTGACCGTCGTCGCAAAAACGATTTTTAATCGTTAAAAACCGATGAAAAGAAGAGCCAGTTGTAAAACTGGCTTTTTTATTTGGGATTAGTCAGGTAAAATTATTAAAATGTCTACTAATTCAAATTTTGCATAAGAAATGAAAAGAATTAATCAAAACAAAAGTCTCTTGAGTCAAATATGGTCTTTTATATGCAATGATGGACTACCATGCCTTTTTGTCATTCTTATGCTCTGTAATGGTCTGTTTTTCGCCTATGCACTTTTTGATGCCAGTCACGCCGATTCCCTAAATGTCAATTCCAGCCAAACCACCAGTCAGGTCGTATCAAAAAATAACTACATAAATTAATAATCTTCATACGTCGCTTATCAAAATAAAAACAACGATTTAATCTTTCGGTGTATAGTAGTCGTGCATAAAAAGTGCAGGAATGAATGCCATTATGAATAACAAATCTCCTCTCGATAGCGAAGCCCTAATTGAAGTTAAAAACCTGAGCTTTAATCGAGGAGAACGCGTCATTTATGACGATATCAGCCTTAAAATTCGGCGTGGTCAAATTACTGCAATTATGGGGCCTTCAGGAACAGGTAAGACCACTTTGCTCCGTTTGATTGGTGGGCAGTTAATCCCTGATCATGGTGAAGTATTGCTCGATGGTAAGAATATTGCAGCCATGTCTCGTCCAGACTTGTTTGCTGCACGCGCACGTATGGGGATGTTATTCCAGAGTGGTGCGTTATTTACTGATATGTCAGTTTATGAAAATGTTGCATTTCCTATTCGTGCGCATACCAAATTGCCAGAACATATCATTGCAGAACTGGTGGCCTTAAAACTTGAATCCGTCGGTTTACGTGGTGCTGAGCAGTTGATGCCAACTGAGCTTTCGGGTGGTATGAATCGCCGTGTGGCTTTGGCACGTGCCATTGCACTTGATCCAGAATTGATTATGTATGATGAGCCATTCGCTGGCCAAGATCCAATTGTTAAAGGTGTTCTAACACGATTGATTCGTTCTTTGCGTGAAGCTTTAGACTTAACAACAATTATTGTCTCGCATGATGTCGCAGAGACATTATCGATTGCTGATTATATTTATGTGGTTGCTGAAGGCAAAATTCAGGGTGAAGGTTCACCTGAGCAGCTACAGGCACATGCTTCCCCATTTGTACGTCAATTTTTAACAGGCTCAGCTGAGGGTCCTGTTGAATATCAATTTACTCATCAAGCATATTTAGATAACGAGGTTCGTGCATGAATGCGATTGCCTGGCTAGGTAGACTCGTTATTGAGCGAATAAAGGGAATTGGTGCTGCGGCACTGATGCTCCTGCAAGTTGTATTTTCCATGCCATCCAAAGGTGGTTTTCAGCGTTTTGTTTATCAGATGTATCGTGTCGGGGTAATGTCTCTGCTGATCATCGCTGTTTCAGGCCTGTTTATTGGTGCTGTGCTTGGCTTGCAGATGTATAGCATTCTGGTCACCTTTGGCAGTGAGGCGATGCTGGGTACAGCAATTTCACTGACTTTGCTGCGTGAACTGGCCTCTGTGGTGGCTGCCTTGCTGTTCGCAGGCCGTGCAGGTTCAGCACTGACTGCTGAAATTGGTTCCATGAAGCAGAGTGAACAACTTGCCAGTATGGAAATGATTGGGGTTGATCCACTCCGTCAAATTGTTTCCCCTCGTTTATGGGCGGGTATTGTCAGCCTGCCAATGCTCACCGTGATTTTTGCAACCATTGGCATTATTGGCGGCAAGCTGGTGGGGGTTGACTTTCTAGGTGCTGATGAGGGTTCATTCTGGAGTGGTATGCAAAGCAGTGTGCAGTTCTGGCATGACATTTTCAATGGCACCATTATTAAAAGTATTGTATTTGCCCTGATTTGTACATGGGTTGCGGTCTATCAGGGTTATGCCTGTGACCCGACACCAGAAGGTATCGCGACTGCAATGACCAGAACGGTCGTATATTCTTCACTTTGTGTATTAGGTTTTGATTTCGTGTTGACTGCGGTCATGTTCGGAGGGATTTAATGAAATCACGTACTAGTGAGCTGACCGTAGGTATTTTTGTCATTATCTTCGGTATTGCTCTATTTTTTCTTGCGATGAAGGTCAGTGGCTTAGTCGGTACCAATTTACGTGACAGCTACAGCATGACAGCGCAGTTTGATAATGTGAATGGTTTAAAACCACGCGCCAAGGTAACCATGAGTGGTGTGACCATTGGTCGGGTAGAATCCATTACCCTTGATCCAGTGTCGCGTCTGGCAACAGTCAAGTTTGACCTTGATGGTAAGTTGACCAGCTTTAGTCCAGAGCAACTCAAGGAAGTGCAAAAGAACGCACTTGAAGAATTGCGCTACAGCGCTGACTATGAGCAGGTGGATGCCGCGAAACAAAAAGAAATGGAACAGCAACTCATCCGCAACATGACCTCCATCACCAGTCTGGATGAGGATGCTTATATTATGGTTGCAACCAATGGTCTTCTGGGTGAGAAATATTTGAAAGTGGTGCCAGGTGGTGGTGTGAACTACCTGAAACGTGGTGACGTGGTTTCAAATACCCAGGGTACGATGGATTTAGAAGATTTAATTAGCAAATTTATTACAGGTGGTGCTGGTAAAGCCACAACTGGCTCAACAGCAACAGAGGGTTCAACTTCGCAGCCAGCCGCCGCTGAAGCAGAACCATCTTTCGCTGAGTAATTTAGGTTAGGAAATTATCCTTGAACACATTATTGAAACAAACGCTAACAGCAAGCGTATTATCGGCTATGCTTGCAACCACAGCATTTGCAGCACCAACAGAAACTCCACCTGATTTTGTCAAGCGTGTTGCTGATGGGCTGATTACCCGTTTAAAGACAGATCATGCAAAATTGCAGAATAACCCGACTCTGGTTAAGGCAATTATCCGTGACAACCTTGACCCTTATGTGGATTCACAGTCATTTACCCGTATTGTACTGGGTACTTATGCCAATAATCAGTACACAAATGCGGCGCAGCGTGCCCAGTTTGAAAAGAATTTCCGTGAAGTGATCATTGAAAACTATGGTAGTGCTTTCGCGAAATATACCAATCAAAGCTACACCATGCGTCCTTATAAAGCGTCAAACAGCAAAAACCCTGTGGTGACGCTGGACTTCCTGCATAATGGTGAAAAGATTCCTGTGTCGTTCCAGTTAATCGACAAGGGCAGTCAGTGGAAAGTGCGTAATATCAATGTCTCAGGGATTGATTTAGGCCTACAGTTCCGTAACCAGTTTGCTGCAACAGTTCAGCGTAATGGTGGTGATATCAATAAAGCGATTGCAACATTTAAACCAGATGCAGATGCTGCCGTAAGCAGAAAATAAGGTGGTGATGGGTGATTCAGTATATTGACCAGCGGTTAATCGTTTCCAAAACGATTAACTTTGAAAATGCGGAACAGATTTATCAGATTGGCTTAAAGCATATTCAACAGCACAAGGTTTTCCCTCTGGTGGTTGATTTGGCTCAGCTTGAAAATGGTAATACCTTATCTTTAGCGGTATTGGTGCAATGGCTGCGTCAGACACCTGAAAATAAAGGGCTGCATTTTAAAAATGTGTCTGATAAGATGCTGAAAATCATCCAAGCCTGTCATTTGCAAGATGATTTGAAATTGATATGAAAAAAGTCTTGTAATAAAAAAGCACCATCAGGTGCTTTTTTATTAAATCCATTTCTTCCAGCGGAAATACACCATTGGGAGTACAAGGAACGCCATCAGGATACTCGCTACAATCCAGAAACTAAGACTACCATGTGCGAAAGGTAAGACTTCAGTGTTCATGCCATAAATACTAGCAATCAGCATCGGTGGTGCAAGCATACTTGGCAAAATCGAGAATCGACGAATTGTGTCATTCTGTTCGGTGTTAATAAAGCCTGATGTGGTATCCAGTAAGAAGCGGACTTTCTGGAATAAGAATGCATCATGTTCGACCAGTGAACGGACATCCTCACTTAATTCTCGAATATCAGCATCATAAATATGACTGCCTAAAGCTCGAGGACGAGAAAGGAAGGTAAGCACACGACGTAAATCGATCAAACACAGTTGCGCCTTTCCAAGCATATCTTCTTGTTGTGCGAGTCGTGTAATCATGTCATCAAGATCGAGCAGGGTTTCACGATGATGATTATTCAGTACCTCTGTGGAGTATCTTTCCAAGTCTTTGTGGATATCTTCCAAGATATCCGCAAGCTCATCTAGTTTTGCTTCAAGTAACCCGAGCAAGATCCAAGTGGGATCTTTATAGTCCATATCGTAATCATTACGGCGTGCACGCGCACGGAAGGCACGAAATGCAACTAATTTTTCGCCACGCATGGTAAACAAACGATCTTTATGCAGAATGAAGGCAACAGTTTGTACTGTTGCAAGCATATGAGATGACTCATCTGTATCGCCATCGACCTGATAATTTTTATTCTTTGTTAAAAAATATGTACTGATATGCAAGATGCCATCATCATCACGGTAAAATCGTGCGGATGAGGAAATGTCTTCAAGTGATTTTAATGTTGGTAGGTTTCGCTCGTAAGCATCAAATACCCACTGTTGTTCTTCTTGAGATGGAGCAATTAGATCAATCCAAACCAATTCAGGGTAGAGATCAAAACTCCCATTGATTGTTGCATCTTCTAGACTACCGCGCTCTGTGGCATAAAAGGCTTCAAGCATGTCTTTTTTCCTCGCGCAGCCAATGTGAGATTTTCAGCATTGTACCGAAAACCAGCGTGTATTTTAGACAAGGATGAAACGAAAAACACTTGCCTAAACGTTAATTTCTAAAAAATCTTGTTACACAGCCTACTTTATCAGCATGACAGTTATATAAAACGGTTTTAATTGTATGAATTCTATATGTGTTTTTTTGTGTGAGGCTGCCAGATTACGGTTCTATTCATCTAAAAAATTATCGTTGTCTAGATAAGTCATGGCTGAGCAGGACAATACCGAATTTATGGTTCTTTAGTTCTATTGTAATGAATGCATCGGTTGAAATTTAAGTGTGAGGAAAAGGTATTGAAAACGATTACTGTGGCTGCCGCTGTCATTTTAAATGAGCAAAATCAATTGCTTTTGGTTCGTAAGCAAAATACAGAAGCTTTTATGCAAGTAGGCGGCAAGCTAGAAAGTAATGAAGCGCCTGAAATTGCAATACAGCGTGAAATTTTAGAGGAAATCGCGTGTGAATCTGAGATCAAACAGTTTATCGGGCGCTTTGAAACGGCTGCTGCAAATGAGCCTGATCATCTGTTAGTGAGTTATGTTTATGAGGTGAAACTGAAACAAACACCACGTATCGCTGCGGAAATTGCAGAGATGAAATGGATTGATTTGGAAGATCAAGTCACTTTACTTGCACCTCTTACTCAACACGTGGTGATTCCATGGTGTCAGCAAAATTTAGAGAGCTAGCATTATTACGGATAGGGGCTGCCAAACACACACTATAGATTTGTTGGCAGCCAAGTTGTTGCAAGACTTGAGATAAGGCGGTAATTGAACTGCCCGTTGTGACGACATCATCGACGATCAAGACTTTGCGATAACGAAGATGATTGGGCGGTGCAGCCACAAATTGCTGTTCAATATTTTCTAGTCTTTCGATGCGCGATAAGCCTTTTTGCGAGTGTTGATCCAAGCGTTGTACAGGTTGCCAGATAGGGATATTTAAGCTTTTACTAAGTGCTTGGGCCAGTAACAGCGTTTGGTTGAAACCTCGTTCAACTAATCGATCAGTTGAAATCGGCATTGGAACGATGGCATGAACTTTAGGAAGCTTGAGTTGTTGTAGCAGTCCTTCCAGTAGTTGTTGATGATGCAGTTTTTGTTCATATTTAAATTGCTGAATGATGCGATCAATCGGATATTGATAATGGCATACAACGAATATTTGTTGTTGATTACGTTGAATGGATTGTTTTAACCAAGGTAACTGATTCCAACAACTTTGACATACTCCGTATTGCTTCCTAATCCCAATATCACACAGGCTACATGGCGTTAGATAATCAAAGATTTGTTTTGCTGATGTTTGAATTAATTTAAACATAGGCGTATCTTGGGGCTTCAGGTAGCCAGCGTTTTAATAGTCCATCAGCATGTTGTGGATAGTCTTTTAGAATTTGTTCAGCCACATAATGGGCTTGTGTGAGTAAATGATCATCACGTTCTAAACGTGCCACACGGAAGCCCATATCCCCAGTTTGTTTTGTTCCTAAGAGTTCACCCGGACCGCGTATTTCCAAATCTTTTTCAGCAATCACGAAGCCATCATTACTTTCTCGTAAAATAGACAGTCGCTCCTGACCATTTTGAGACAAAGGTACTTTGTAGAGTAGAGCGCAAAAACTAGCGGTAGCACCACGCCCAACACGCCCTCGAAGTTGGTGCAATTGCGAGAGACCCAAACGTTCAGCATTTTCAATCACCATGATGGATGCATTCGGCACATCGACGCCAACCTCAATCACGGTAGTGGCAATTAACAGTTGTGATTGATTGTTTTTAAAGGCTTGCATGACCGCTTGCTTTTCATCTGCTTTCATTTTGCCGTGGACCAGACCAATATTGATGTCTGGAAAGCGTTCCTTAATTTCTTGATAGGTGGCTTCGGCGGCTTGAGCATCTAGGGTTTCAGATTGTTCCACTAAGGTGCAGACCCAATATGCTTGTTTACCTTCACGACAGTTGCTGGCAATCCGTTGCAGGACTTGTTCACGGCGATCTAAAGGAATTGTTACGGTTTGAATTGGGGTGCGTCCCGGGGGGAGCTCGTCAATAATTGAAGTATCTAAATCACCATAAGCACTCATCGCGAGTGTGCGGGGAATGGGGGTGGCTGTCATCACCAATTGATGTGGGGTAAATTGATTAGCGCCTTTATTTCTTAAAGCAAGACGTTGATCGACCCCGAAACGATGTTGTTCATCAATAATAACCAAGCCTAATTTAGAAAATTCCACGGCATCTTGGAATAAAGCATGCGTACCGACAATAAGTTGTGCATGCCCTTGTTTAATTTGTTGTTCAGCTTGTGTACGTGCTTTGCCTTTTTGTTTGCCTGAAAGCCATGCCACTTGGATGCCTAGTGGCTCAAACCAGCGTTTAAAATTTAAATAATGTTGTTCTGCTAAGATCTCAGTCGGTGCCATCAGTGCAACTTGCCAGTCTGCTTCTAGTGCATGGCAGGCTGCAACTGCTGCAACGAGTGTTTTACCTGCTCCTACATCACCTTGGACTAAGCGCAGCATCGGTTGATTTTGCTTGAGATCTTGCAAGATTTCCTTCGAAACTCGTTTTTGTGCATTGGTCATTTGAAAAGGAAGACCATCTAATAATGCCTTAGCTAAGATTTTACTGCTATCAAAACGAGGTGCAGCAATTTGGCGGATATAGGCACGGCGTGTTAATAGGCTAATTTGATGGGTGACTAGCTCTTCAAAAATTAATCGTTGTTGGGCAGGATGCGAACCTTGATTGAGTTGTTGCATGTTGGCATCAACAGGTGGCTCATGAATATATTCTAATGCTTGTTTAAGTTCATAGCCGTTGCTGTATTTAGTCGGTAATAACTCAGCCAAGTCATCGCTATGATGTTGTAACGCCTGACGAACATATTCACGTAATTTAGGCTGCGTCAGACCTTCAGTGCTAGGATAAATGGCCGTGAGTTGGGTTTTGGGTAACGGCGTATGCTGTTGGATGACTTGTATTTCTGGATGATACATTTCAAGACCGCGTGCTCCAACACGAACTTCACCGAATATTCGAAGCTGTTGTCCCATTTTGATGCGATCAGTTAATCCCTTATAAATGTGATAAAACCGTAAAGTAACCTTGCCAAAATCATCTTGTAATAAGGCTGCAAGTGATTTCTTTTTGCCCGGAGGAAAATCTACGGATCGAACCTCACCTTCGAGCAAATAACTTCGTCCAACAACCAGCTGATTCATTGGAATAATGGTGCTACGATCTTCATAGTCACGAGGAAGATGAAATAGCAAATCATCCGTGCTAAAAATATGAAGCTTTTCTAATAGGGTTGCTGCGGCGGCACCAACACCTTGTAATTGCTGAACTGAAGTCATCTCTATTCAAGGGTGTATATGCATATTTTATTTATTGGTTATGGTAAAACATCTCAGCGCGTTGCTAAACACTTATTTGAGCAAGGTCACCACATTAGCACAATTAGCCGTAGTCCAAAAATGGATTGTTATGCAAGACACTATATTCAAGATATACATTATTTAGATTTGGCTCAGCTTGATCCAATTGATTTGGTTTATGTCATTCTTGCACCTTCGCAGAGCGGCATAGAAGCATATCAACAAACCTATGTTGATAGCGTTGAACCGATCGCTAACGCTCTCAAAAATCATCCTGTTCGACGTATCATCATCGTTTCTTCGACACGAGTCTATGGTGAAAATGCAGGGGAGCGAATCGATGATGAATCATTCATTCAACCCATCGATGAGCAGGGACATCTGCTTCGGAAGATGGAGTTGTTGTGGCAATCACATTATCCACATCAGAGCATTATTGTCCGACCAGCAGGAATTTATGGGACCTCAATTGCTCGTTTAAAAAAGCTTGCTGAACAAACACTGACTTATCCAACGATACATTTTAGTAATCGAATTCATATCGATGATTTAGCCAAGTTTTTAGCATTATTAGCTGTTATAGATGTTGTTGAATCAAGTTATATCATCAGTAATAACAATCCTTTACCCATGCATGAAATATTAAGTTGGTTTCAACAATATTTAAACTTGCCTCAGTTGCAACTTTTGTCTGAGCAAGTAACTGGGAAGCGAATTTACGCAACTCGATTGCCAAAAACGGGATTTAAATTTGAACATCAGATTTGCTTTAATGACTATCAGACGTTGTTGTCGGTACATAATAATGAAAAGTAATTAGATTAAACTGTAAGACAATTTGAATAGTTGGTATAGATTTTGATGATAAAATACCAACAGACTCCGTAAAGGAACTGCCTGAGTTGTGCACATGGTTTGTGATGAGGCATTAAGGGGTGGATATGAGAAAAATAATTTTTACGATGATGCTGGGGTTGGTAGCAACAACAAGTTGGGCGGGCGCACAAACATGGTGTGTGTTTGATCCATTGGGCACTCAGGGCGATATTAGTCGTCGTTTACAAGATATTCGTCTCTATGCACTTCAACATAAAACTCAGTTAAAGTTTGATACTTTTAAGGATGAAAAAAATGCGATTCAGGCATTTGATCAAAATAAATGTTCAGGTTTAGTGGCATCTAATTTTCATACCTATCGTTACAACCATTTTATGGGAAGTACCAGTGGAATTGGTTTGATTTCAAACAATCGTGTTGCACGTATGTTGTTGCAGTTATTGACCAATCCAAATGTCGAAAAACGTATGCTAGATCAAAATTATGAAGTGCTAGGCATGATTCCAATTGGCACGGCATATATGACCATGAATACTCAGCAGATCAGGAAAGTTTCACAATTAAAGAATAAGACCATTGGTATTTTGGAAAATAATCCGCCTCAATTGGCATTGGTACAAAGTGTATCGGCAAAACCTGTTTATGTGGATTTTGCTACGGCTGTTGATTCTTTCAAGCAAAAGAAGATCGATATTTTGGCTGCACCAGCGTATGGCGTATTACCTTATAACTTGAAAAAAGAGTTTGGTGAATCGACCCAAGTTGTCAATTTTCCAGTCGCGTATTTCGCAATTAATATTGTGATTCGACCTCAAGCGTATCCCACTGGTTTTGGTCACCAAATCCGAAGTTGGTTTGTAAAAAATAGTAATGTTTTGGCCGCTCAGGCAATGCAATGGGAAAATCATTTACCAGCGTATTATTGGGCAGATATTTCGGGTTATGAAAAGCAGGGCTATGAGGCGTTGGTTGCCAAGATTCGTAATCGTTATGTGGATTCAGGTTATTATGATGCGTATTTTGTGGAATTAATCAAACGACTAAGATGTCTAGATGATCCGAAATATTTAGAGTGTCGCAAATAAATTGGGTTAGCCAAATTTTTGACTAACCCATCAAAAGTGAATACTGAAAAAACTAAGCTTTCTTGCGTTTTAAACGACGTTTTGCCTGTTGAGAAGCCATTGCTTCTAAAGCAGTTGCAAGTTCTTCATCTGTAAATGTTGTGATGTGTTGCAACATTTGCAAGGTCGTTTCATCAAGTACCAACTGTGCACCTGCGGCCATTTCACTGAAATTATCATCATATTCAATGAAACCATGTTCATTATTACGAATATAATTTTGTTGTGTCAGAACCTTAATAAAGCTTTGGAATAAAGATTTATCAAAGAACTCAGGTGAGTTGAACTCATATAGTACAGATAAGCGCTGACCTAATAAGTGACTTAACTCTTCGACTTGTTTAGTTGAAATATTGCCAGAACCACGTTGGGTGATCAGTGCAAGCGTCATGTAATAACGCTCTAAGCTTTGTTTAACTGGCATACCTAAAGTCAAAAGTTTCTGATGCTCTTCACTGTTTGGTGTTGGGCTAAATAAGTTGCCATCATGATCTTGGAAAATTAGACCAATTTTAACAAGTGCGTTGATATAGTTATCAATGTGCTGTTGCAATTCAGAAGCTTTCCACTTCATGAATAATTCGGCTTTTAAGAATGGATACAATGTACGAATCACATTGCTTAAATCTGTTTTATTAATCTTACCGTTATGTTCAACCAATGATGCAACCAGTGATGGTAAGACAAAAGCATGTAAGATGTTATTACGGAAATAGGTTAATAAAACGGCTTGATTGTCTTCTATGGCAATAATATCACCTAGAACATGCTGCACACGTTTGATCAGTTTGAGCTTTAAACCATAAGCAATGATTTCTTTACCTGATAAAGAAGTGACTTGTGTGCGTTCGTCATACGGTTGTTGAGTCGCTAAATCACGATAAATATCAAGTTGTTTCGCACAGATCTCTTCATCTAATGTATGTTTTGGTGTTGCTAATAAGATCAAAGATAATAATGAAACAGGGTTGATGACCACTGCGCGATTAATATTTTCTAAAATAACATTAGCTGAGCTTGAAACAACATTCGATACTTCAGCTGGAATTGGCGCATCATTTTTTTCGATTTGAATTTTATCCGCATTATGCTGCTTTAAAATATCATCGAGGAAAACAGGTTCGCCAAAGTTAACGTGTACCTTGCCAAAAATTCTTTCAATTTTACGTAAAGTTTTGAGGATACCGAAAATTGATTCTGCTTCTTTTGGCTTACCTTGCATTTCACCTACATAAGTTGAGCCTTCCATCAAGCGCTCATACCCAATATACGTCGGTAAGAATACGATTGGCTTAGCACGACCACGTAAATGACCATGTACGGTCATTGCAAGCATGCCTGTCTTCGGTGGTAGCAAGCGACCAGTACGTGAACGACCACCTTCAATGAAGTACTCGATAGGCGTATTGCGTGATAGAATGCTGTATAAATATTCTTTGAATACAGATGTATATAGTGCATTTCCGCGGAATGAGCGGCGTATGAAAAATGCACCACCTCCACGTAATAACTGACCTACAAAAGGTAGGTTTAGGTTATCACCCGCAGCGATATATGGAATCATCAAGCCACGTTTGTAAATCACATAAGACAGTAATAAATAGTCAATATGGCTACGGTGGCAGGGTGTGTAAATAATCTCATAGTCTTTCGCAAGTTCGCGAACTGTACTGAAATTATGAACTTCAACGCCGTCATACAGTTGTGTCCATAATCGCGTTAAAGCCATATCTGCGAAGCGTACTGCTGACGCTGAATAATCAGAAACGATTTCATTGACATAGCCAATTGCGCGGCGTTCTGCCTCAAGCATGCTGATTTTATGCTGAATGCTTTCACGGCGAATGGCATCCTGTACATCGGGTGCCTTAATGACAGACTGCATCACGTTGCGGCGATCAGATAAGTCAGGACCCAGTACAACTTCGCGTTGCTGGTCTAGGTAGCCATCTAGTGAACTTGCGATATACGTGGCAGGAGAGATGTTTGGATGATGTCTCTTGGCATAATCTACCAATTCACGTAGAGATTGAGGCTCATGGAATTCTAAATATGAATCACGCCCATGTAAGCCAATATTCATGAGTTGTTTAACAGTACCTGGTGTTGCCCAAGTATCAGAAAATAATAATTTAAACCATGAATCTTCTTTATCTGGTGAGCGTCCCCAAAGTACTGTAACGGGAACTAATTGAACATCTACTTCTTGATTTTGTTCTAATGCTTCGATCAACTGTAGAAGGCGTGGCGGATATGTTTGAGTATTAAAAAAGTTATTTTCATTTTGATGTAAAAATAGAATCGAGTTTTTTTCATGATAAGTTCCAAAACTCATGGCATCTAAAGCTGGTTTTAAATGAAGGCGACGCGTTTCACCATCAACCACTAAGGCATTACTACGTGAATAATTTTGTAGTACATAGCAAATCACTTTATTTGAATCTGGTGTGCTTTGCTCAGTTGTTGTTGATTCTGTAGGAACTTCACCAAGAACATGTGGAGTGACCACAAGGTCAAGTAACTTACTCGAAAGTTGGCGATACATTTGACCAAATCCAGTCTTGGACATTACAAACTCCTAAATGATAACCTTGAGCATGAGGCGTTGTTATAGTGCCGTAAAACCACAGCGTACGGCATAGCTCGATGAACACAAACGTCAACACGACATTCTGCGATATTCTGCCATGAAACGATATGTTATTTTCTGACAAAATATAGCGTATTTGGTAGATTTTATCGTTAAAAATCGTATTTTTAGCGCTTATAAATAAAGATTAATGTGACGGATGAATCATTTTATCCTGAGCATATTTATTGGAATTTGTGGCACAATCGAAATGATCAATCCTGAATGGATTAGTTGATCTCTCCTCATTGATGTTGGAAGGCTATTACATGAATGCGTTAACTCAAGAACTGGTTGAACTTTTGACTTTGGAAAAGTTGGAAGAACATATTTTCCGAGGCAACAGTCGCAATTTGGTTGGGAAACGAGTATTCGGTGGGCAAGTTCTTGGACAAGCATTAAGAGCGGCATCATATACCACAAACCGTCCAGCACATTCGTTGCATGCTTATTTTTTATATGGTGGTGATGTCGATGCACCGATCATTTATGAAGTTGATTCATTGCGAGATGGTAAAAGTTTTGCAAGTCGACAAGTGCGTGCGATCCAACATGGACGTACAATTTTCTCGGCGATGGTATCTTTTGCCAATCCAGAAGAAGGCTTAAATTATCAACATAAAGAACCAGAGTATCCGAGTCCTGAAGAGCTGAAGTCTGAGAAAGAATTAAAGGAAAGTATGCTCAATTTCGTCCCAGAAAATGCACGTACGAGTTTTATGCGCGAACGTCATGTTGAAATCAGACCAACTCGACCAGTTAATCCTTTTCAGCCGCAGCCTGAAGCACCATATTATGCGCACTACATTCGTACCCATGATCGTATTGCAGAAAATGTTGATGACGTTTCATTACATCAAGCCATCGTTGCGTTTTATTCAGATTTTACTTTGATGACCACAGCACTGCGTCCACACGGGTTATCTTGGATTTCGCCAAATTTACAATGTGCAAGCATTGATCATACCATTTACTTCCATCGCCCGTTACGTGCTGATGATTGGATGCTTTACGATATGGACGCAACGATTAGTGCCAGTTCACGTGGTCTGAATTTTGGACGCATGTGGCAGAATGGTCAGCTGGTATGTAGCACTGTGCAAGAGGGTCTAATTCGATTGAGAGAAATTGAAACCCAGTAAATTAGGTTTGAAAAATTCAAAAAAAAGCCATCGTTTAGATGGCTTTTTTTTGTCATAAGGTTGTGACAAAAAATTGCTCGATTCTTCAATGTGAGCGTGCCATAGTACCCACAAGCTAAAATATTTTATTAATCAGAATGAATTTAAATACACAAATTCTAATCGCAGCCGTACTGGGTGTTATATATGGGTTCTTCTTAACTTTGTATCCGCAGACTAGTTTTGCTGAACATAGTTTGTATGGGCTGGGAATTTTAAGCAGTATTTTTATTGGTTTACTAAAAATGTTGCTCATCCCACTTATTTTTAGTTCGATCGTTGTAGGTGTTTCAAATTTACAGGCTGGTGGACAATTTGGACGAGTTTGGAAAATTACAGCATTAAGCTGCCTCATGACGACAACCTTAGCTTTGATTTTAGGGATTAGTTGTGCACATCTATTTGAAGTAGGCAAAGGCGTAGATATTCAAATCTTCCAAGAAGCCATGCAAAACCATCAGACGCCAGATACGCTGACGCCTTCAAGTTTTCTGACCAGTTTTATCCAAAATACCTTGATCAATCCTTTTAAAGCATTTAGTGAGGGTAATGTACTTGCAGTTGTGGTCTTTGCGTTATTCCTTGGAGTCGCATTAGTCAAAGGGGGTGAAAGCTTTAGTTTGGTTCGCAATATCTGCCAACAATTCTTTGTCATGATGATGATGCTTGTGGGTTGGGTGATGAAGCTAGCCCCAATCGGTATTTTTGCATTGCTTGCTAAATTGATCGCGACCGAAGATCTTTCCGTGTTAAGTCGTTTAGTGGAATTCGCAATGGTTGTCACAGGAACAACGATTTTTCACGGTGCTGTTGTTTTGCCGGCATTACTTTGGATTTTTGGAAAAATGAATCCAATCACTTTCTTTAAAGGTGCACGCACAGCTTTGGTCACTGCATTTGCGACTAGTTCAAGTTCCGCGACGATGCCACTCAGTATGAAATGTGCACAAGAAAATTTAGGTGTGCGACCACAGACGGCAGGATTTGTGATTCCTTTAGGAACACAATTAAATATGGATGGTACTGCACTTTATGAGGCAGCCGCTGCTTTGTTTATTGCAAATTTGATGGGCTTGGACTTGAGCTTAACACAGCAAATTATCGTATGTTTAACTGCCATGATTGCTTCATTGGGAGCACCAGGTATTCCAAGCGCAGGCATGGTGACAATGATTATGGTATTGCAGTCGGTTGGACTACCTGCGGAAGCGATTGCGATTTTACTGCCAATTGACCGTGTGCTGGATACAGTGCGTACTGTGGTCAATGTACAGGGCGATATGATGATCAGTGTTGTTGTTGATCGTTATGCTAAGCAAGCAGAAGTTGAATCAAGTTGATGCGATTTAAGAAATAAAAAAAGCAGGAGAAGACTCCTGCTTTTTTATTGAAATGCTTATGCAGCTTGTTGTAAAGCGCGTTTTGCTGCCGGTGAATTATTTAAATAATTCACCGCATCTTGAGTATTACCTTCTTTCACAGGATCATACCAAGGCATGAGATAGTCGATTTGTTGAGCGACTAACCAAATTGGATTTGGTAAAATCTGATTATCTTGACGACCAATTTTGTACCACTCCATCCAAACCCATGGTCTAAATAAACTTGGTTTTTTGTCGGTAAAACGAGGATCTTGACCCATGATATGTGCCGCGCCATCAACCCATAAACCAAGTACACCCACGATTACAGCGACACTCATGTAATAACGTGCAATATAACCACCACCTAAATGACGATATAGATCAAAGGCAACGGTACGATGTTCGATTTCTTCAGAACCATGCCATTTAATCAGATCAATCATTTCAGGATCGGCACCGAGCTCTTCCCAACGTTTGTTATACAGTGCGTATTTACCCAATACACAAGTCATGTGTTCAACTGTTGCAATGATGCCTAGACGGAACAAATCCCATTGATGGTCAAGTATTTTAGGAACTTCTTTACCAAAAGGCTTATCAGCTAAAGCTTTGTTAAATAAGAAATCCATAATATCGAGATTACGTTGAATATCAATATTATGTTGGCTAAGATATTCTTTGTTCGCAGACGTATGTGCAACCGCATGCATCGCTTCTTGGCGAATAAATGCTTGAACGTCTTGTTTTAATTTTTCATCAGTAATTTCTGGAAGAACTTTGTTGTATAAGCGGCAGAACCAAAACTCACCAGCAGGCAAAATATTGTTAATTTCATTAATAAAATAACTGGCATAAGGCTGGTTGGGAATCCAGTCTACGGGTGTGTTTTCCCAGTCAAATTTTACCTTGCGTGGGAGAATTTTATAGTCAATCGAAGAACCAAGCACTTTGTTCTTCACAAATGATAGTAATTTCATCGTTTAGTCCTAATCGATAGTGCAATGAACCAACACTAAGCAGTATATGAAAACTACCTAGTGCTTGTGTTTAGCAATACAGGACAATTAAAAATCATTTTATGCATCAAGTTGCATAAAATGCATTATTTATTCTTCTACGTCTATTTCTGAAGCTTCTGGGATATGATCAAGGTCAAATTCTGCTGGTTGATCAAGTGTGAAATTTAAACGACCACCCATGACGCTTGCCAATTCTTCTAAACCAATTCGATTGAGTGAAGAGAATAATTGAATTGAGAAATCAAGTTTCATTTTCTTCAACTGCTGCTTAATTTCTAATAGTACTTTATTGGCAGGGCCACGGTTTAATTTATCTGCTTTAGTAAGCAGGATATGCACAAACAAATGGCGTGAATGTGCCCATTCCAGCATCATTAAGTCAAAATGTTGTAATGGATGGCGGATGTCCATTAACAGTACTAAGCCTTGTAAGCTTTTACGATGGATTAGATAGTTCTCAAGTTCTTTCTGCCATACGATTTTCATGGCTTCAGGTACAGCCGCATAACCATAACCTGGTAAATCGACCAAACGTTGATCTGGATTACCTAAGCTAAAAAAGTTAATCATTTGCGTGCGCCCAGGTCTTTTTGAAGCGCGTGCGAGTTGCTTTTGATTGGTTAAAGCATTAATTGCACTCGATTTTCCTGCATTGGAACGACCTGCAAATGCGATTTCATAACCTGTATCTTCTACGCACAAATCCAGTTTCGGCGCACTCATCAAAAATTCAGCTTGGCGTAACCAAGTCAAAGACTGCACTGCATATGCGGTTACTGCAGGATCAGTCTTTTTTTCATAACTGATTTTTTGTTTCGGTGCGAGTTTGGCTTTGGTGTCTTTCGATTTTTCACTACGACGCATAGAAGCTTACTTTTTGAATTGAAATAGCAACAACTATTATAAAGGATGTGAGAGATTCGTGCGAATCTTGATGTTTAGGCTTTTTGAACGAGTTGTAAAAAGTCAATATTTGAATTTGTAGAAGAGGGAAGAATGCCATATTGCACCACTTCTCCAAGCGTATATTGATCAAGGCTTTGATAAAAACATTCTAAAGCTTGATCCAAAATACTTTTCAGTCCGCAATGAGAGCGTAAAACGCAAGGTGGCGTATTACATTCTACGATTTGATGATTGCCTTGTAGGATACGAACAATTTCACCTAGTTTTAAACTTTTGGCTTCTGGATTTAAACGAACTCCACCGCCTTTGCCGCGAATCGTTACAATCCAATGCTGTTTTCCCATGAAGTGAACGATTTTCACTAAATGATTTTGGGATACATGCAAGTCCCGTGCAATATCTGCAATCGTATACGGTACATCACTCGGACGAGCGACATACATTAAGATTCTGAGTGCATAATCAGTAAACTTATTGAGTTGCATTGGTTTTCACTCAATCTATTGCTTTAAACAGAAAGGGCTAATCTAACATGGACTAGCCCTATGCAAAACGCAGCACCGATTAGCTGAGTTTTACGCCACCCGTACCGAATGCTTCGCTATGAATGTTTTCGGCAGGAATACCACGGGCAACCAGTGCCTTATGCTGTTCCGCCATAAATGGCATTGGACCACACAGATAATAGTCTGCATTGATTGGCAGTAAAGCGGCATCCATCGCTGCTAAATCCAGACGGCCAGCAACGTCATAATCTTCACCTAGCACATCACTTTCATGTGGGAACTCATAGGCAGTAAATGTGCTCAGGCGTGGATATTTTGCCTTTAACTCATGAATATGCTGTTTCATGGCATGCACCTGACTGCTACGGCAGGCATGAATAAAGCTGACAGGCTGAGGCATATCTTCTGTCACCAATTGATTCAGCATAGCAATCATTGGCGTTAAGCCAACACCACCACTGATAAACACATTACGTTTTTTGCTATCAATCAGGTAGAAGTTGCCTGTAGGTGCAGACACCTCAATTTCTGAACCCTCAGCTAAGCTATGCAATGTACTAGATACCCAACCACCTGCTAACTCACCTTTTTCATCTTCACGCTTGACTGAAATACGTAAGTAATCTGCTTGAGGGCTCGTTGAAAGCGTGTATTGACGTGGCTGTCTTAAACCTAGTTCCTCAACAAATACACGGACTGAAATGTATTGACCCGCTTCATATTTAGGTAATTCACCACCATCCACAGGAGCTAAATAGAATGAAGTAATTTCATCGCTTTCAACTACTTTTTTGGCAATTTTGAAATTACGCCAACCTAACCAACTGCCTTTGGTTTGTTGATGTTGATCATAGATCGCTTTTTCAGTGCTAATAAATAAGTCAGCTAATTGACCATAAGCGGCAGCCCATGCACCAATCAATGGATCTTCCATCGAGATATTCAGTACTTCACTGATAGAGTGCAGTAGGTTCTCACCCACAATACTGTAATCAGGTGATTGAATATTCAAGCTCACATGTTTGTGTGCAATCAATTCGACCACAGGTAAAAGTACAGAAGGATCTTCAATATTTTCCGCATAAGCTAGTACAGCACCCGCAAGTGCTTGTGCTTGTGCACCACTACGTTGATGTCCCATATTGAAGGTTTCTTTTAGTTCGGGGTTATTACCTAACATACGGTTGTAAAAGTAACCAGTGAGTGCCACACCATTTTCACGGAGTACAGGTACAGTTGCTTTTACAAGGTCAATTTGCTGCGGAGTCATGGGTGATCTCTCTTGGCTATCATTTATAAGATATATTTAAAATACACCTTATAAAATTTATTTGCAAGATCAGTTTTGATTAAACCATAAAAAAAATAGGGGATAAATGATTATCCCCTGATTTTTAACATAATAAAGATTTTTATTTGCCAAATAATGAGCCAAGTAAACCGCGAACGATCTTTTGACCTGTAGAGCCGCCCAAGCTACGAGCCGCACTTTTTGCAAAAGTTCCCACAATATCTTGGGTGAGTTTCTCTCGATCTCGTTGTGCTTTCTCTGCAGCTTTTTGTTGCTCTTTCGCAAAGCGTTCTTGTTCTTTCGCCTGTTGTTTGGTTAAAGCATCTTGTTCTTTGCTTTGCTGCTTTTCTAATTCATCTGCCTGTTTTTGTTGAGACTGTTGTAGCACTTTCTTTTGCAGCATTTCATAAGCACTATCACGATCCACAGCTTGATCATAAACACCTGCAACAATACTTTGCGAAATAATAATTTGGCGTTCTTCTGGCGTGATTGGCGTAAATGAAGAGTAAGGTGGCATGACCCAACCGCGCTCTACAATTTGCGGTGTTCCTTGCTCATCTAGACAACTAATTAATGCTTCACCTACAGCAAGTTCTGTAATCGCTTGATCAACTTTGAATGCTGGATTGGCTCGAAAGGTATCCGCTGCGGTTTTGACCGCCTTTTGATCTTTTGGAGTGAATGCACGTAAGGCGTGTTGCACACGGTTGCCTAATTGCCCTAAGACACTTTCCGGTAAATCCAGTGGGTTTTGGGTAATAAAATAAATCCCTACACCTTTAGAGCGAATCAGGCGAACTACCTGTTCGATTTTCTGTTGCAAGGCTGGACTGGCATTATCAAATAACAAATGAGCCTCATCGAAGAAGAACACCAGTTTCGGCTTATCCATATCGCCCACTTCTGGAAGCTGCTCAAATAGCTCAGAAAGCATCCATAACAGGAATGTGGCATAAAGCTTCGGGGTATTCATCAACTTGTCGGCAGCTAAGATATTGATATAGCCATGACCATTGGTATCGGTCTGAATAAAATCGAGAATATTCAGGCTAGGCTCACCAAAAAATTGCTCTCCACCTTGATCACCTAAAGCTAATAAATTACGTTGAATCGCCCCAAGACTAGCTGGAGAAAGGTTGCCATATTCAGCTTTTAATTCGGCTGCATTTTCGCTGACATAGGTCAGCATGGCTTTAAGGTCTTTGAAATCAATTAATAAAAGCCCTTGATCATCTGCAACGCGGAAAACGGCCGAAAGAACGCCTTCTTGTGTGTCATTCAGATTGAGCATTTGTGCCAAAAGTAACGGACCAATTTCTGAAATTGTGGTACGAATAGGATGACCTTGTTGCCCAAATAAATCCCAAAAAATAACAGGGGAAGCAGCAAATGGAATCGGTTCAAGTTGTAAGTTTTTTAAACGCTCATCAAATTTGGGGTTGCTACTTCCTGCTTTAGCCAAACTAGAGACATCACCTTTAGCATCTGCCAAAAAGACAGGTACGCCCAGCCGTGAGAAACTTTCGGCTAATACCTTCAGAGTCACTGTTTTACCTGTGCCTGTCGCACCTGCAATTAAACCGTGGCGGTTTGCAAATTGAGAATGTAAAACAATATCTTGCGTTGTATCTGTGGTTTTTTTTGCAATAATAATGGGTGTATTCATTCTTCACCTATGCTTTATTTCATTCGAGTTGTTTTAGTGCGTTTTGAATATCTTGGATTAAATCGTTTGGATGTTCTAGTCCTATGCAGAAGCGAACCAATAAACCTTGTTGTAAATGTGTATTTTCTAGTTCTCGCATCTGTTTTAAATCATAAAGCATAACAAGGCTGACAGGGCCGCCCCAACTGAATCCCAACTTAAATAAGTTTAAGCTATCGCAGAATTTTCGAATCGCTGCGAGATCATATTCAGGTTTGAAAATGACACTGACTAAACCTGCACTTTTTCCTGTTTCACAGACTTGCTGCCAAAATAAATGGCCTGCTGAGTTGGCATCACTTGGATGTAAAACTTGGCAAAATTGAGATTGTTGCTTTAGCCAATCAAGCACTGCTATTGCACTGTTAGATTGTTGTTCATAACGAAGTGGCATATGAGCCAAGCTACGTTGAATTTGTGCGGTATCATCGCCTGAAACACAGATCCCTTGGGTTGCATGCATACGGTACAGTTTATGATGTAATTGCGGATCTCGTGTAACCACTGAACCCATTAAAATATCGCCACCACCGCTTGGGTATTTGGTGAGTGCATGTATAGTGATGTCCACAGACAAATGCTCATCTGAAAAATCAAATGCATTAAAAGCTAGCCCTGCACCCCATGTATTATCCAATGCAGTGAGAACATTCGCTTGCTGAGCTTTTTTAACCAGATTTTTGAGGTCGGGAAATTCTAAGGTGACAGAACCTGCCGCCTCTAGCCAAATTAATTTAGCTTTTTCAGTCGGTTGAAAGCTATTTGCATCAATTGGGTTGTAGATTTTGACGTGAACGCCGTAGCGGTCTTGCAGATTCTTTAAGTGTTCCAGATTTGGGCCATAAATATTGTCTGCAACCCAAACTTCATCCCCTGAGCTTAAAAAAGTACTATTTACTAAATTGATTGCAGATAAGCCACTGGGTGCAAGTAAACAATAATTTCCACCTTCAATTCGAGCAATATTATCTCCTAATGTAAACGTCGTCGGTGTACCGTGTGTGCCATAACTATAATCATAAGGGTCAGTCCAGTGGCGATCAAAAAGGTGCGCTGTTGTTTTAAAAATAATCGTTGATGCACGATATAGGGGAGGTTGAATCGTTTCTATGTATTGGGGAGCTTGGCGTGGTGCATGAATGAGTGTGGTTTGTAAGCTATTTTGTTTAGTCATGGCGCAAAATTAAATCAATAGAATGATTTAGGTTAAGAGAAAATATCGAATCCTGCTAGTCATTTGCATATTTTGTACAGAATCGTTACGAATCAAAGCTTTTAGTCAAAACTGGCTTTATTTTTGCTAAGACTAATTATCATTCTAACTACAATAGGTTTACGCGCATGAAGTCGCATTTAAGAGTGCATTATTTTCAGCACATTGCTGGTGAAGGTTTTGGCAGTTGCTATGACTATTTAAAGGCACATCAAGCAAAAATTACCGCCACAGAGTTCTTTGCTTTACCCGTTGATTTACCCCTTGAGTTGGAGGCATTGCCCCGTGTGGATGAGGTTGACCTGTTGATCATCATGGGGGGAATCATGAGCGTCAATGATGAGGCAAACTATCCATGGCTCAGACTGGAGAAACGCTGGCTGCGGCGCTATCTGGCCGCAGGCAAGCCTGCGATAGGATTGTGTCTGGGTGGGCAACTGATTGCCAATGCACTGGGTGCGGCGGTGAGTCGAAATCAACATCAAGAATTAGGTTGGATGGACGTAGTTCGTGTTTCACACGTACCCGAAAATTACTTTCAAATACCAGAAAAAATTAACATTATGCAGTGGCATAGTGAAACCTTTGAAATCCCCAGAGGTGGTGTGCGTCTAGCAGAAAACAGGGTGTGCTGTAACCAGCTTTATCAGATCGGGCGCAATGTACTGGGGTTTCAATTTCATCCTGAAATGACGCCACATGCTTTGCAATTGTTGATTGAAAATGAAGAAGATAGTGCGGTATTTAATGGTGAATATGTTCAGCCAATCGCAGAATTAAAAAAAACGATTAAAAGTAAGTTTGAACAGGGTAATCAATTACTAAATCGAGCAATAGAGTATGTGGTGAATGCTTAATCAACTATAAAACTAAAAAAATAAAAGAAGAATTGCATAAGACTTAAACAATCGCTATAATGGGCGACCCTCAAATGGAGGGCGTTTTCTACGAAGAAAGTAGTCAACGCATTACAGTCGTGGCATCGATCACGATCTTAGTGAATTTCACTGCCCTTGACACTTGCCAAAAGGTGAGGTGCGTCATGGGTGATTCTTTATATATTTGGCTTGGAGTTTACTGGTATGTCTAACCAGAGAATTCGTATCCGTTTGAAGTCTTTTGATCATCGTCTGATTGATCAATCTGCTCAAGAGATCGTAGAAACCGCTAAGCGTACTGGCGCACAAGTGTGTGGTCCAATCCCGATGCCTACTCGCATCGAACGCTTCAACGTTCTTACTTCACCACACGTCAACAAAGACGCTCGTGACCAGTATGAAATCCGCACTTATAAACGCCTGATCGACATCGTTCAGCCAACAGATAAAACTGTTGATGCATTGATGAAGTTGGATCTTGCTGCTGGTGTTGATGTTCAGATCGCTTTGGGTTAAGGCTTTCGGTTAATTAACTCTAAGTTAATTAGGCCGCTTTTTTAGAGGTTTATGCACATGGCTATTGGTTTAGTCGGTCGCAAATGTGGTATGACTCGCATCTTTACTGAAGCAGGTGTTTCTGTTCCAGTAACAGTGATCGAAGTCGATCCAAACCGCATTACGCAAATCAAAACACTTGAAACTGATGGTTATCAAGCAATTCAAGTAACTACTGGTGAACGTCGCGAATCGCGCGTAACGAATGCTCAGAAAGGTCACTTCGCGAAAGCGGGTGTTGCTGCTGGTCGTCTGGTTAAAGAGTTCCGTGTTACTGAAGCTGAGCTTGAAGGCCGTGAAGTTGGTGCTTCTATCGGTGTTGATCTGTTCACAGTGGGTCAAATTGTTGACGTAACTGGTCAGTCTAAAGGTAAAGGCTTCCAGGGTGGTGTTAAGCGTTGGAACTTCCGTACGCAAGACGCTACACATGGTAACTCTGTATCTCACCGTGTATTAGGTTCTACAGGTCAAAACCAGACTCCTGGTCGCGTGTTCAAAGGCAAGAAAATGGCTGGTCACTTAGGTGATGAACGCGTAACGGTTCAAGGTCTTGAAATCGTATCTATTGACGCTGAACGTTCTGTTTTAGTTGTTAAAGGTGCTGTTCCTGGTGCAACGAATGGTGACGTTATTGTGCGTCCTACCATCAAGGCCTGAGGGGAAATACTGTGAATTTAAAAACTGTTTCCGGCTCTGCTGTTGAATTGTCTGAAGTTGCTTTCGGACGTGAGTTTAACGAAGCGCTTGTACACCAAGTTGTTACAGCTTACTTAGCTGGTGGTCGTCAAGGTTCGAAAGCTCAGAAATCACGTGCAGACGTTTCTGGCGGTGGTAAAAAACCATTCCGTCAAAAAGGTACTGGTCGCGCTCGTGCGGGTTCTATTCGTAGCCCAATCTGGGTTGGTGGTGGTAAAACTTTTGCTGCTCGCCCACAAGATTGGTCTCAAAAAGTAAACCGTAAGATGTATCGCGGTGCAATGCAATGTATCTTAGCTGAACTTGTTCGCCAAGATCGTCTTGTATTGGTTGAAGAGTTTGCTGTTGCTGCTCCTAAAACCAAAGACTTGCTTGCTAAATTGAACGACTTGAATGCAACTCGTGCATTGATCGTTACAGATGCTGTAGATGAGAACTTATATCTTGCAGCGCGCAACATTCCACACGTTGATGTGGTTGATGCAACTGCAATTGATCCTGTTAGCTTGATCGCATTCGATAAAGTTGTCATGTCTGTAGCTGCTGCTAAGAAAATTGAGGTAGAACTCGGATGAACAACGAACGTCTATATCAAGTCCTACAAGGACCAGTATTCTCAGAAAAAGCACAAGTTTTAGGTGATACTGCTGGTGTTCAGGTGTTTAAGGTTGCATTAAATGCAAACAAGCTTGAAATCAAGAAAGCAGTTGAACAACTCTTTGGTGTTGAAGTGGTTAAAGTAAACACAACAATCACCAAGGGTAAAACAAAACGCTTTGGTAAGACATTGGGACGCCGTTCTGATGTTAAAAAAGCATACGTCACCCTGAAAGCTGGCCAAGATGTAGAAATGGCTGACTTGGGCGATACCGCTGAAAACGCAGCGGAATAAGGACGAAAATTATGCCAATTCAAAAATGTAAGCCAACGTCTCCAGGACGTCGCTTTGTAGAGAAAGTGGTTCATGACCATCTTCACAAAGGCGCGCCTTATGCACCGTTGGTAGAAGCTAAAAAACGTACTGGTGGTCGTAATAACAATGGTCACATCACTACACGTCACGTGGGTGGTGGTCATAAACAACACTACCGTATTGTTGACTTTAAACGTAACAAAGATGGTATTCCAGCGACTGTAGAGCGCATCGAATACGATCCTAACCGTACAGCTCATATTGCTTTGTTGAAATATGCTGACGGCGAACGTCGTTACATCATTGCACCTAAAGGCTTACGTGCTGGTGATAAAGTACAATCTGGTAACGATGCTCCAATTCGTCCAGGTAACTGCTTGCCACTTCGCAATATGCCAATCGGTGCTACGCTTCACAACATCGAACTTAAAATCGGTAAAGGTGCTCAATTAGCACGTTCTGCTGGTACTTCGGTTCAGTTGTTGGGTCGTGATGGTTCTTACGCTATCGTTCGTTTACGTTCTGGTGAAATGCGTAAAGTACACGTTGAATGTCGTGCTGTCATTGGTGAAGTTTCTAACCAAGAAAGCAACCTTCGTTCATTGGGTAAAGCTGGTGCTGCGCGCTGGCGTGGTGTTCGTCCTACCGTTCGTGGTATGGCGATGAACCCGGTAGATCACCCGCACGGTGGTGGTGAAGGACGTAGTAAAGGTATTCAACCTGTAAGTCCATGGGGTCAAAAAGCGAAAGGGTACAAGACACGTACCAATAAGCGTACGACTAAGATGATTATTCGCGACCGTCGCGTCAAGTAAGGGAATCTGAATAATGCCTCGTTCATTAAAAAAAGGTCCATTCGTCGACGCGCATTTGTTCGCTAAGGTTGAAGCTGCAATTGCTGCTAACAACCGTAAGCCGATCAAAACATGGTCACGTCGTTCAATGATCCTGCCAGACTTTGTTGGTTTAACAATTTCTGTTCACAATGGCCGTAACCACGTTCCAGTGATCATCACTGAACACATGGTTGGTCATAAACTAGGTGAATTCGCGCCAACTCGTACCTATCGTGGTCACGGTGTTGATAAGAAGTCTAAACGTTAATAGGTGCTATGATGGAAGTAACTGCAAAATTACGCGGTGCCGCTATCTCGGCACAGAAGGCACGTTTAGTTGCTGATTTGATCCGTGGTAAATCGGTTGCGCGTGCGCTAGATATTTTAAACTTCAGCAACAAGAAAGCGGCTGTGCTTGTTAAAAAGGCACTTGAGTCTGCAATCGCCAATGCTGAACACAACAACAGCTTAGATGTTGATGACCTTAAAGTAACTACGATCTACGTTGATGAAGGCATGAGCCTGAAACGTATCCTGCCACGTGCCAAAGGCCGTGCAGACCGTATTACTAAGCGTACTTGTCACATCACCGTTAAGGTAGGGGTTTGATATGGGTCAGAAGGTTCATCCAATCGGTATCCGCCTAGGTGTTGTGAAACGTCATAACGCTAACTGGTATGCGAGTCCGAAACAATACGCTGAATACTTGCTTAAAGACCTTCAGGTTCGTGAGTTTTTAACTAAAAAACTTAAGAACGCGATGGTAAGCAATATTCTTATCGAACGTCCTACAGGTGCTGCTAAGGTAACAATTAGTACTGCTCGTCCTGGTATCGTGATCGGTAAAAAAGGCGAAGATATTGAGAAATTACAGCGCGAACTCACCAATATTATGGGTGTTCCAGCGCAAGTTAGCATCAATGAAATTGATCGCCCTGACCTGGACGCACGTCTAGTTGCTGAAGCAATCGCTTCTCAATTGGAAAAACGTGTAATGTTCCGTCGTGCTATGAAGCGTGCGGTACAAAATACAATGCGTGCTGGCGCGAAAGGTATCAAAGTTGAAGTTTCTGGCCGTTTAGGTGGTGCAGAGATCGCTCGTACTGAGTGGTATCGTGAAGGTCGTGTACCTTTGCATACACTTCGTGCGGACATCGACTATGCAACTATGCGTGCAGAAACAACTTACGGTACGATCGGTGTTAAAGTATGGATTTTCCGTGGTGAGATTTTAGGTGGCATGAAACAAGTCATGAACCCTGCTCCTGCTGAAGAACGTCCAGCTAAACGTGGTCGTGGTCGTGGTGAAGGTCAGGAACAACGTCGTGGACGTCGTAATGACCGTGCTGCTGACAAGGGAGAATAATCCATGTTGCAACCTAAACGTACCAAATTCCGTAAAGTGCACAAAGGCCGTAACACTGGTCTAGCGCATCGTGGTAGTACAGTATCATTTGGTTCGATTGCAATTAAAGCAACTGAACGTGGTCGCATGACTGCGCGTCAGATTGAAGCTTGCCGTCGTACCATTAGCCGTCGTATTAAGCGTGGTGGTAAAATCTTCATCCGCGTATTCCCAGACAAACCAATTACCGAAAAGCCATTAGAAGTTCGTATGGGTAAAGGTAAAGGTAGCGTGGAATACTGGGTGTGTCAGATTCAGCCAGGTAAGATCCTGTACGAAATTGAAGGTGTGAGCGATGAGTTGGCGCGTGAAGCGTTTGAATTGGCTGCTGCTAAACTCCCGTTTAAAACCACTATCGTGACTCGGACGGTGATGTAATGAAAACTAAAGATCTACGTGAAAAGTCGGTAGAAGAGTTGAAAGCGTTGCTTGATGAGCAACAGCTTAACCAATTCCGTCTTCGTATGGCGAAAGCAACTGGTCAACTAGGCAAATCGCACGAAGTGCAAATTGCTCGTAAAACAATTGCTCGTATCAAGACACTCCTTACCGAAAAACAGGGGAACGGACAATGAGTGAAAAAACAGTCCGCACGTTAACAGGCCGTGTTGTAAGCGACAAAATGGATAAGTCTATTGTTGTGCTTATTGAACGCCGTGTTCAACACCCGTTGTATGGCAAATCAATCCGCCGTTCAACTAAACTACACGCTCATGATGAGAACAATGTTGCTAAAACTGGCGACTTGGTGACCATCAAAGAAAGCCGCCCAATTTCTAAAACTAAAGCTTGGACTTTAGTGGAAGTCGTTGAAGCAGCTGCTGAGTAATTAGACGTTCTTGTTGCATCATCGGACAATTTCGAGTACTCTTTGAGCCTTTCGAAATTGCGACCGGTGATGCTCGGTTTTGGAGTAGGGCAATGATTCAAACCGAAAGTATGCTCGACGTAGCAGACAACAGTGGTGCACGCCGCGTACAATGTATCAAAGTACTAGGTGGTTCACATCGTCGTTATGCTTCTGTTGGCGACATTATTAAAGTTACTGTAAAAGAAGCAATTCCACGCGCACGTGTTAAAAAAGGTGACGTGATGAATGCTGTAGTTGTACGTACAAAATTCGGCATCCGTCGTCCAGACGGTTCTGTTATTCGTTTCGACGATAACGCAGCTGTTATTTTGAACAACAACAAAGCTCCGATTGCGACTCGTATCTTCGGACCAGTGACTCGTGAACTTCGTACTGAACAGTTCATGAAAATCATTTCATTGGCTCCTGAAGTTCTATAAGAGGCAATCATGGCTAAGATTAAAAAAGGCGATCAAGTAATTGTGATCGCAGGTAAAGAAAAAGGCAAACAGGGTACTGTTCTGTCTGTTTCTGAAGACCGAGTTAAGGTTGAAGGCCTTAATTTAGTGAAGAAGCATCAAAAACCAAACCGTGCTACGGGCGCTGAAGGCGGCATCGTAACACAAGAGGCGACGCTTCATATTTCAAACGTGGCAATTTTTAATGCTACAACCCAAAAGGCTGACCGTGTTGGTTACCAAGTGATTGATGGCACGAAAACTCGTGTTTATAAATCAAATGGTGAATCAGTGGCGGCAGCGAAGTAATAGGTTGAAAAGGCAATGGCCAGACTTAAAGCACGTTACAATGACGAACTTAAAGCGAAGTTAAAAGAAGAACTTGGCATTAAGAATGTGATGGAGATTCCTCGCATCACTAAAATCACTCTGAATATGGGTGTAGGCGCAGCTGCAACTGATAAGAAATTATTGGAAGGTGCTGTAGCTGATATGCAACTCATTGCTGGTCAAAAGCCAGTTGTGACCCTTGCGCGTAAATCAATCGCTGGTTTCAAAATCCGTGATGGTTGGCCAATTGGTTGTAAAGTTACTTTACGTGGCGACCAAATGTACGAATTCTTGGATCGTTTGATCTCGATCGCAATCCCTCGTATCCGTGACTTCCGTGGTTTCTCTGCGAAATCATTTGATGGTCGTGGCAACTACTCTATGGGTTTAAAAGAGCAGATCGTTTTCCCAGAAATCGATTTTGACAAAATTGATCGTATCCGTGGTTTAGACATCACGATTACGACCACTGCTCGTAGCGATGACGAAGGCCGTGCGCTTATGCGTGCATTCGGCTTCCCGTTCAAATAAGAGGTCGATATGGCTAAGAAAGGTATGATTAATCGCGAATTGAAACGCGAAAAGACAGTGGCTAAATACGCTGCAAAACGTGCTGAATTAAAAGCAACGATTGCAAATGTAAATGCAACTGACGAAGAACGTTTCGAAGCGATGTTAAAGTTACAAGCATTGCCACGTAATGCATCTCCAGTACGTCTTCGTAACCGTTGTGGTTTAACTGGTCGTCCTCATGGTTACTTCCGTAAGTTCGGTTTAAGCCGTAACAAATTACGTGACACAGTAATGCAGGGTGATGTGCCAGGCGTTGTTAAGGCAAGCTGGTAAGGAGCGACTAAATGAGTATGCAAGATACCGTTGCCGACATGTTAACCCGTGTTCGTAACGCACAAATGGCAAAGAAACAAGTTGTTTCTATGCCTTCTTCTAAGTTGAAGGTTGCTATTGCAAACGTTCTTCAACAAGAAGGTTATATTTCAAATGTAGAAGTGGCTCAAGAAGAGACAAAATCTACTTTGACTATTACGTTAAAATATTTCGAAGGCAAGCCAGTTATCGAAATGGTTAAGCGCGTAAGCCGTCCAGGTCTTCGCCAATACCGTGGTAAAGATAAACTTCCAAGCGTTAAGCAAGGTTTAGGTATTGCAATTGTTTCTACAAGCAAAGGCATCATGACTGATCGCGCTGCACGTGCTGCGGGCGTTGGTGGTGAAGTTATTGCTTTTGTTTCTTAATAGGTGATTCCTCATGTCTCGTGTGGCTAAAGCCCCAGTAACTGTACCAAATGGTGTAACAGTTACTCAGAACGGCCGGCAGGTCGAAGTGAAAGGCAGCAAAGGTACATTGTCTTTCAACCTGCATGCGCTGGTCGAGCTTAAACAGGAAGAAGGTAAACTTCAACTTGCTCCAGTGAAAGAGTCGAAAGATGCCTGGATGCAGGCTGGTACTGCTCGCGCTGTATTGAATAACCTTGTAAAAGGTGTTAGCGAAGGCTTCGAACGTAAGTTACAGCTCGTTGGTGTTGGTTATAAAGCTGCGGTGAAAGGTGATGTTGTTAACCTTGCACTCGGTTACTCACACCCAATTGACTACGCTCTACCTGAAGGGGTAACGGCGGAAACTCCAACTGCAACTGAGATCATCCTGAAATCAGCAAACAAGCAGTTGTTAGGTCAAGTAGCAGCGGAAATCCGTGCGTACCGTTCTCCTGAACCATATAAAGGTAAAGGTGTTCGTTATTCGGATGAAGTTATTCTTCGTAAAGAAGCTAAGAAGAAATAAGGCGCGAGGTTCTTATGAACGAAAAGAAACAATCCCGTTTGCGTCGTGCGAAAAGCACACGCTTGCACATTCGTGCATTGGGTGCGACTCGTTTGTGTGTAAACCGCACGCCGCGTCACATCTATGCACAAGTTATCTCAGCAGATGGTGGCAAAGTTTTAGCGCAAGCTTCAACTTTGGATGCATCATTGCGTAGCGGTGCGACTGGTAACATCGATGCAGCAACAAAAGTTGGTGCTTTAATCGCAGAACGTGCGAAAGCAGCAGGTGTAACGAAAGTTGCATTTGACCGTTCTGGTTTTAAATATCATGGTCGTATCAAAGCCTTGGCTGATGCTGCCCGTGAAGGCGGCTTGGAGTTCTAATCATGGCGAAAGTTGAACAAAACGAAGGTCTCGTTGAAAAGCTGGTTGCCGTTGATCGTGTAGCCAAGGTTGTTAAGGGTGGTCGTATCTTCTCTTTCACAGCATTAACTGTTGTGGGTGATGGTAATGGTCGTGTAGGTTTTGGTCGTGGTAAAGCACGTGAAGTTCCAGCTGCTATTTCTAAGGCACTTGAAGCTGCTCGTCGCAACATGATCACTGTAGACCTTGCGGGAACTACTTTGCAACACCCTGTGAATGCTCGTCATGGTGCAAGCCGTGTATACATGCAACCTGCTTCAGAAGGTACTGGCGTAATCGCTGGTGGCGCTATGCGTGCCGTTCTTGAAGCAGCAGGTGTACATAACGTACTTGCTAAATGTTATGGTTCTACGAATGCTGCCAACGTAGTAAACGCAACTTTTAAAGGTTTGCGTGATATGACTTCTCCTGAGAAAGTCGCTGCGAAACGTGGTCTTTCAGTAGAACAAATTCAAGGGTAATCAATCATGAAAACGATTAAAGTTACCCAGACTAAATCTTCTTCGCATCGTTTAAAAAATCATAAACTTTGCTTACAAGGTCTAGGTCTGCGTCGTATTGGTCATACTGTAGAAGTGCAAGATACGCCTTCTAACCGTGGTATGATCAACAAAGTTTACTATATGGTTAGTGTAGAGGAATAAGCCATGACTCTGCGTTTAAATGAACTTGCGCCTGCTGAAGGTGCTAAGCGTGAAAATCGTCGTCTGGGTCGTGGTATCGGTTCTGGCGTTGGTAAGACTGGTGGTCGTGGTATCAAAGGTCAAAACTCACGTAAAAGTGGTGGTACTCGTCCAGGCTTTGAAGGTGGTCAAACAGCGCTTTACCGTCGTTTGCCTAAATTCGGTTTCACTAGCCAAATCGCTTTGAAAACTGCTGAAGTACGCTTGTCTGAGTTAAATAAAGTGGAAGGTGATGTTGTTAGCCTTGAAACTTTAAAAGCTGCGAATGTTGTTCGTCGTGACCAAATTCGTGCTCGCATCGTGCTTTCTGGTGAAATCACTCGCGCATTCACTGTACAAGGTGTTGCGTTGACTAAAGGCGCTAAAGCTGCTGTTGAAGCTGCTGGCGGTAAAGTCGAGGAGTAATCTCGAGTGTCTATGACTCCTAGTTCTACTGGTCATGTAAACATGATGAAAGGCCAACCGTTTCATGTGAAATATCGTGAAATTATTCGTCGATTAATGTTTTTGATTGGCGCGTTATTGGTCTTTCGGCTAGGAGCGCATATTCCTTTGCCAGGTATTGATAACGTAGCGCTAGCACAGTTTTTTAAAGCTAATGAAGGTACTTTTTTAGGTTTATTTAACATGTTCTCTGGCGGTGCGTTGGAACGCATGTCAATTCTGGCACTGGGGATCATGCCATATATCTCTGCATCGATTATCGTGCAATTGATGTCAACAGTGATTCCTTCGCTGGAAGCTTTGAAAAAAGAAGGCGAACAAGGCAAGCGTAAAATCAATCAATATACACGTTACGGCACCTTGCTGCTTGCACTTGTGCAAGGAGTGGGGATGTGTGCGGGCCTGATCAGTCAGGGAATTACCTTGACTTCAGGTCTGGCATTCTATGTTCCAGCAGTCACTTCGTTGGTTGCGGGAACAATGTTTTTGATGTGGCTGGGAGAGCAGATTACCGAACGTGGTGTTGGTAATGGTATCTCGATGATCATTTTTGCAGGTATTGTGGCAGGCTTGCCAAATCTTGTAATACAGTCGTTTACGTCTGTAGATAATGGTCAAGGTAGTTTAATTGGTTTGGCTGTATTTGGCTTACTCTCATTAGCCGTTTTAGCTGCGATTGTGTTTATTGAAAAAGCACAACGTCGTATTCCAGTGAACTATGCACAAAAGCAACAAGGTCGTCGTGTTTTTACTGCACAGCAAACGCATTTGCCATTAAAAATTAATATGGCAGGTGTAATTCCAGCGATATTTGCAAGCTCATTGTTATTATTTCCAGCGAGCTTAGGGCAATGGTTAGGTAGTGCTGATCCAAATGCAGGGATTGTAAAACGTAGTCTGCAAGATCTGGCACTGGTGTTATCGCCTGGACAGCCGTTGTATTTAATGCTCTTTGGTGCGTTAATTATTTTCTTCTGTTATTTCTATACTGCGCTGGTGTTTAGCCCGAAAGAAGTTGCAGAAAACTTAAAGCGTAGCGGAGCATATGTGCCTGGTATCCGTCCAGGTGAGCAAACGGCTCGTTATTTGGATCATATTCTTAACCGTTTGACATTTATTGGTGCAATTTATATTACAGTCGTATGCTTGATGCCGATGGTACTGCAAAGTTCATTTGGGATTCCATTCCATTTGGGTGGAACATCTTTGCTGATTGTGGTGGTTGTGGTAATGGACTTTATGGCGCAACTTCAGGCCCACCTTACCTCGCATCAATATGATGACCAAACGTTAATGAGAAAAACGACTGCTCATCCTAAGGGATAAGCGCACTTAGAGGTTTCATCATGAAAGTACAAGCTTCTGTAAAGAAAATTTGTGGTAGCTGCAAAGTTATCCGTCGTAATGGGGTTATTCGCGTGATTTGTAGCGCAGAACCTCGTCATAAGCAGCGTCAAGGTTAATTTAATTAAGACCTGTTGATTTCAGTAGGCTAATTAGGTTATTATCCGCCCCTCAAGATTTTTGTGGGGCGGTTGATTATCTTGACTGCCTTTTTGGAGAAAATTGAATGGCTCGTATTGCCGGTGTAAACATTCCGGATAACAAGCATGCTGTTATCTCTCTCACGTATATTTTTGGTATCGGTCGCCACACTGCTAAGAATATCTTAGCTGCTGTAGGTATCACTGAAACCACGAAAATTCGTGAATTAGATGATGCTCAGCTTGATGCGATTCGTGCAGAAGTTGCCAAGGTTCCGACCGAAGGTGATTTACGTCGCGAAATTTCCATGAACATCAAACGTTTAATGGATTTAGGCTGCTACCGCGGTCTTCGTCATCGTCGCAGCTTGCCTGTTCGCGGACAACGCACCAAAACTAACGCACGTACCCGTAAAGGTCCGCGCAAACCGATTAAAAAGTAAGATTTCTGGAAGCTAAAAGATGGCTAAAGATACTCGCACACGCAAGAAGGTCACTCGTACCGTCTCTGAAGGTGTTGCACACATTCACGCGTCTTTTAATAACACCATTGTAACGATTACCGATCGTCAAGGTAATGCATTGGCTTGGGCCACCTCAGGTGGACAAGGCTTCCGTGGTTCACGTAAATCAACTCCGTTTGCTGCCCAGGTAGCTGCTGAAGTTGCTGGTAAGGCAGCTTTGGATTACGGTTTGAAAAATCTGGATGTCCTTGTGAAAGGTCCTGGTCCTGGTCGTGAGTCTGCGGTTCGTGCATTAGGCGCAGTGGGTTATAAGATTAACAGCATTACCGATGTGACGCCAATTCCTCACAACGGTTGCCGTCCACCTAAAAAACGTCGCGTGTAAGGAGAAACATTCATGGCTCGTTATATTGGTCCAAAATGCAAACTCTCTCGCCGCGAAGGGACAGACCTGCAACTTAAATCAGGCGTTAAACCGTTTGATGTAAAAACTAAAAAAGCGAACAAAGCACCTGGTCAACATGGTGCGGCTCGTGGTGGTAAACAATCTGAGTACTCACTACAATTACGTGAAAAACAAAAAGTACGTCGTATGTACGGTGTGTTAGAGCGTCAATTTAGTAACTACTATAAAGAAGCAGCTCGTGTTAAAGGCGCGACAGGTGAAAACTTGTTGAAATTGCTTGAAAGCCGTCTGGACAACGTTGTTTATCGCATGGGTTTTGGTTCTACACGTGCAGAAGCTCGTCAGTTAGTTAGTCACCGTTCTATTACTTTAAATGGCCGTCGTGTAAACATTGCGTCTATTCAGGTAAAAGCAGGTGATGTAATTGCAGTGCATGAAGGCGCTAAACAACAATTGCGTATCAAAAATGCAATTGAATTAGCTGCTCAACGTGGTCTCCCTGCTTGGATGGAAGTTGATCATTCTAAGCTAGAAGGTACGTTTAAAGCTGCACCTGATCGTTCTGATCTACCTGCTGAAATCAACGAAAGCTTGATTGTAGAATTGTATTCTAAATAATCCTTGAGGTAGCAATAAATGACGCGTACTGCAAACGAGTTTCTAACTCCGCAAGCGATCAAGGTCGAAGCGGTGAGCGGGACCTCGGCAAAAGTGATTCTGGAACCTTTGGAGCGTGGCTTTGGTCATACTCTAGGTAATGCTTTACGTCGCATTCTATTGTCTTCTTTGCCTGGCGCTGCTGTGGTTGAAGTAGAAATAGAAGGCGTCGAGCACGAGTACAGTACTTTAGAAGGCTTGCAGCAGGACATCGTCGAGCTCTTGCTGAACCTAAAAGGATTGTCTATTAAGCTGTTCGATCAAAACGAAGCATATTTAACATTGGAGAAGCAAGGTGCAGGTGACGTAACAGCAGCTGACCTTCGTTTACCTCATAATGTTGAAGTGGTTAACCCTGATCATTTAATCGGTACTTTGAGTTCTTCTGGTTCATTGAAAATGCGCCTTAAAGTTGCTCAAGGTCGTGGTTATGAAACATCTGACTCTCGTTTCCCTGAAGGTGAAACACGTCCAGTAGGCCGTTTACAGTTAGATGCGTCTTATAGCCCGATTAAGCGTGTGTCTTATACCGTAGAAAATGCGCGTGTAGAACAACGTACCGATCTTGATAAACTCGTAATCGATCTTGAGACTAACGGAACGGTTGATCCTGAAGAAGCAATCCGCAAAGCGGCAACAATCTTGCAACAACAAATTGCAATTTTTGTTGATCTTCAGAAAGATCAAACTCCTGTTGCTCAAGAACCTCGCGAAGAAGTTGACCCAATTTTGCTTCGTCCAGTAGATGATCTCGAGCTTACTGTTCGTTCTGCTAACTGTTTGAAGGCAGAAAATATTTACTACATTGGTGATCTTGTTCAACGTACTGAAGTTGAGTTGTTAAAAACTCCTAACTTAGGTAAAAAATCGTTAACAGAGATCAAAGATGTTTTGGCATCGAAAGGTTTACAACTCGGCATGCGTTTGGAGAACTGGCCACCAGCTAGTCTCCGTATGGATGACCGATTTGCCTATCGTAGCCGTTAATTAAGTAGGACTATCACCATGCGTCATCGTAATAGTGGTGTGAAATTAGGCCGTACAAGCAGCCATCGTAAGGCGTTGTTCCAAAATTTAACAAATGCTTTGGTTGAGCATGAGTTAATTAAAACAACTTTGCCTAAAGCGAAAGAACTTCGCCGTGTTGCTGAGCCTTTAATCACTTTAGCTAAAAACGATACAGTAGCAAACCGTCGTTTAGCGTTTGCTCGTACTCGTTCAGCAGCAACTGTTGGTAAATTATTTACCGTTCTTGGCCCTCGTTACAAAGAGCGTAACGGCGGTTATCTTCGTGTTCTTAAAGCGGGCTTCCGTGCAGGTGATGCTGCACCGATGGCTTACGTTGAACTCGTTGACCGTGAAGTAAAATAATACTTCTACGTGTAGAACAGTCAGTTGTTCCAAAAAAGGTCGGTTTATTCCGACCTTTTTTATTGT
>CAZKJI010000010.1:0-7157 GCA_964553005.1 uncultured Acinetobacter sp.
CAATCCGTTGCTCTACCGACTGAGCTATCGCGCCAAAGTGGGCGTATTAAACAATGTTTACACACGTGCGTCAAGCAAATTTGTGGATTTTCCTATCAAACGTCTAATTTTACTGCAAATCGCAAACCAATTAGACTTTAATTCTAGATTTTGCCCAAATGCGATAAACAACGATGAATTGCTCCACAACCTGGTTCAAAATGCTTTACACCTTGTTCCTCTTCTATACGGCACACTTCTTCAACCAAACGCTCTGCAACCCCACGTCCACGATTGGATGGATGTACGACAATATATTCTAAAACACGGCTTTCACCTTGTCCTGTTGCCCAAATTGCACCTATAATTTTGGTGTTAAATTCAGCGGTATAAACTGTGGTATATTGCTGTAGATTTTGCGCAAGTTGCTCCATTGCATCTTGCCCATCACCAAACTCTGGGCTGGTGTCATAAAGTCGCTCTAGCTGGGTACGAATCCCTAGATTATCTAGAGAACGGTAAGCATGTACGGTAATAGGCATTGATTAACCCTCCTGAGCAAACTATGATGCTGTCACTTTTTCGTCACAGCGAAACTATCGGTTTTTAATTCTATCATTTTTGACGTTTTTTGAGGAACGTGTCCATGACGCAACGTATCAGTGAAGTGGTAAGAAACACCAACGAAACCAAAATTCGAGTTCGTCTCAATCTCGATGGTACGGGTCAAGGCACACTCAACACTGGAGTTCCATTTTTAGACCATATGATTGATCAAATCAAGCGTCATGGTCTATTTGATATCGATATTCATTGTGATGGTGACCTTGAAATTGATGACCACCACACGGTGGAAGACTGTGGAATCACGCTGGGACAAGCCTTTGCGCAAGCTTTAGGTGATAAAAAAGGCTTACGTCGTTATGGGCATTTTTATGCACCACTTGATGAAGCACTTTCTCGTGTTGTGGTTGATCTATCTGGTCGTCCGGGTTTATTTATGGATATTCCATTCACTCGCGCTCGTATCGGCACGTTTGATGTCGATTTGTTCTCTGAGTTTTTCCAAGGTTTTGTCAACCATGCGTTAATGACACTTCATATTGACAACCTGAAAGGCAAAAACAGCCACCACCAGATTGAAAGTGTGTTTAAGGCATTGGCTCGCGCATTGCGTATGGCATGTGAAATTGATCCACGTGCAGAAAATACCATTGCTTCGACCAAAGGTAGCTTGTAATGACACGTATTGCTTTACTTGATTATGGTATGGGTAATTTACACTCTGCAGCAAAAGCTTTAGAGCATGTGGGTGCAACTGTCGATGTGACCAATGATCCAAAACTGATTGCTAAAGCAGATAAAATTGTATTTCCTGGTGTAGGTGCCATGCGTGATTGTATGCAAGGCATGCATGAAGCAGGAATCGATGAGGTGGTACGTCAAGCTGCGTTTAACAAACCTGTATTAGCCATCTGTGTCGGCATGCAAGCACTACTGCAAAGTTCAGAAGAAAATGGCGGTGTCGATGCTTTAGGTATTTTTGACGGTGTTGTTAAACACTTTCCAGAAATTCCAAACTTGAAAGTACCTCATATGGGGTGGAATCAAGTGCATCAACTTGATCCAAGTCATCCGATGTGGAATAACATTGAACAAGATGCACGTTTCTACTTTGTGCATAGTTACTATGTAGAACCAAAAGATCCAGCGATCATGGCAGCAACTTGTGATTATGGCGTGAATTTCTGTACGGCGATTCACAAAGACAATTTATTCGCGACCCAATTCCATCCTGAGAAAAGTCATATTGCTGGTTTGCAATTGTTAAAAAACTTTGTGGAATGGAAGATTTAATATACCAATCAAACAGCAGCAATACGCTGAATAACGATTTTCCATAATGAAAAAGCCAAGTTTTCTCACTTGGCTTTTTCATTTCCATAAAACTGTTTAAGCTCAACCAAAAGTTTTGAGTTTCATAAAATGGAAATGCAGCAACAAACAACTCTTTTAAAAACTGCGATTGCTCTACTTTTCCAACATTATTTTGTCAAAAGCAAAAAAATCAGCACTTCAAACTGGTCTGGCAAACAGCTAAGTCATCAACAAATCAATTATGCTGCCGCTGATGCTTATGCCGCATTGTTGATATACCAATACCTATATCATCAGCAGTTACTACCTCCTTAAATTCAACAACAAATAGTAAGAATACTTCAAGGTTCAGCAGACAAGGCTTAGCGATTGATCAATACTTTGTTAATATGTAGCCAATTTAAACTTTATGATGACGCTAGGAGCGAAAGCATGCTAATCATCCCTGCAATTGACCTGAAAGATGGTAAATGTGTTCGTTTAAAACAAGGACGTATGGAAGACGATACGGTTTTCTCTGATGATCCTGTCGCAACTGCACAACATTGGGTTGATGAAGGCGCACGTCGTTTACATTTAGTTGATTTAAATGGTGCTTTCGCAGGTACGCCAATTCATAAACCTGTGGTGGAAGCGATTGCACGTGCACAACCAGAACTTCCAATTCAAATTGGTGGTGGTATTCGCTCACTTGAAACCATTGAGCACTATTTGGAAGCAGGCGTATCTTTCGTCATCATTGGCACAAAAGCAGTAAAAGAACCTGAATTTGTTGAAGAGGCATGCAAACGCTTTGCAGGTCATATCATTGTTGGTATTGATGCCATCAATGGTATGGTTGCGACAGATGGCTGGGCAAATGTAACTGACGTGAAGGCAACTGATCTTGCAAAACGTTTTGCAGATGCTGGTGTTTCAAGTATTGTGTATACCGATATCGCACGTGATGGCATGATGCAAGGTGTTAACGTTGAGCAAACGGTTCATTTAGCACAATACTCTGGCTTACCTGTGATCGCTTCAGGTGGTGTGACCAATCTGGATGATGTTCGCAACTTAAAAGGTCAGCAAGGTATTTTAGGTGCTATTACAGGTCGTGCAATTTATGAGGGTACTCTCAGCCTTCGTGAGGCTCAGTTATTGCTGGATGAAGATCGCCTCTAAACAAAGTACTGAAAGAAGAGCCGTTAGGCTCTTTTTTTATTTGTGAGTTGAATAAATTGCCTGATCCACGCTGGAACAGATGATTTCTCTTGCATAGACGCTATCAGTTTATACACAATATAAAGTTGATTTTTACTGTTTTACACCATGCCAACCCATTTCGCCTCCTCTCCCCGAGCTGCCCAGTTTGCACTCATTTTCATTACCATGATTTGGGGTGGAACTTTTCTAGCGGTGCAATACGCTCTGAATTTTAGTAGCCCTATGTTTTTTGTAGGCTGTCGTTTTGCTATCGCAGCCTTGGCGATTTTTTTAATCTCAATGAAATCAATGCGTGGATTAACTTTAAAAGAAATACTTGCAGGAATGGCGATTGGTATCGTGATTGCGATTGGTTATGGCACCCAAACCATTGCGTTACAAACGATTTTAAGTAGTGAATCTGCTTTTCTAACCGCACTGTATGTACCTCTCGTCCCAATTTTAATGTGGGTTATTTTCCAAAAAAGACCTTCTCTCATGACATGGTTAGGGACAGCACTCGCTTTTATTGGACTAGTTCTTTTAACTGGCAATGGTATCTCCAATATCAGTCTAAGCTATGGACAAATGCTTACATTAATTTGTGCTTTTGTGATTGCACTTGAGATTATTTTGATTGGTTATTTCGCAGGAAAAGTTAATTTAAGACGAGTCACCGTTATTCAATTGGCTGTTGCATCATTCTTATCATTTGCCAGTATGCCATTGGTTGGCGAACATAATATTCCTAGTTTTTCATGGCAATTAAGCATTCTAGTGATTAGTTTGGGTTTAGCCAGTGCACTGATTCAATTTGTAATGAATTGGGCACAACGAATGGTCGATCCAACCCGCGCTGCAATTATTTATGCAGGTGAGCCTGTTTGGGCAGGCTTATTTGGGCGGATTGCGGGTGAGCGACTGCCTTTACTGGCATTGCTGGGAGGTTTAATGGTGGTTCTGGGTGTGTTGGTCAGTGAGTTAAAATGGAACAAGCCTAAACAAAAAGAGCGCTAAAAAGCACTCTATGCGGCTGACTCTTTCTTTTTGATTAACATACACGAATGCACATGTTCAATAATCATGGTTGATCCAATTTATTGATACATTGGCTTATTATCATTTAATGCAATTAAACCTCGAATTGCTCGATATACAATCCACACCCATGCAGCAAAAATCACGAACCCACAAAATATAGTACTTGAGAGTGCGACACCTGCAAAAGCATTCGCATTGTCCCCTGTAAAAAACAGAAAGAAAAATGGGATAAATGCAATGATATTCCAAGCCAAATACCACCAAAAGGTACGAATTTGCCAAGTAAAATGACTCTCAAAAATTGAACCCTGCACATCACTACGTTTTACATAGTTAATAATCAAAGCAATAATCGCCAACAAACCACCACTAAAAATCGCAATGATATAAAGGACATAGAGAACCAAAGTTAAGGTGCGGTTTGGATCTTGATCAACGGAATAATTCATTTTTATTTATCTCCACCCCCTCCCAATCAATAAAACACATTGAGTGGCGAAATTAACCAACATATCAACAATATATGAAAGACTATGGTACAGAAATAAATCTTACGAAACGGTTGTTTTTGTGTTTTATGTCTCAGTTTTTGCTGAGCAAGCCACCCTCCACACCAACCACCCAAAGAATCCACGATATGCAAAGTCTGCTCTGGAACACGGCGATTTCCCAATTGTGCTGCTTCTTTGTCTTGCGCATACAACCAATAACTAACGACATTCATCAAGCTAACAAACAGCAAAGTATACGGCGGCAGCAATTTACTAAAACTTGCAATCAGCATAAATACAATATAAATCACAATACCAATCTGCATCGCTGACCAACGCTTGGCAGATGTCGGCTGAGCAGGTTTGCTGCGATGTTCAATTACTTGTGATGCTTTTAAATAAGTTGCTTGCTGAGCGCGATAACGACCGCGCTCATCCAAAATGACTACATATTCCAAGGCACACCCCACAATTGGACGCGGCCCTGTGCGAGCAAAGTCTTTGATATGGATAAAAACACGATCTTTATGTGCATCATTCGGTTGAATAAAGCCATAGCCTTTATCATCGAACCATTCAACTAAACGCCCTTGATCTCGCATATTCCTACCCTAAACCTAAAACTTGTTGTAAACGGTTTTGTAACATCATGCGCATTTCCATAGGGTCTTTTTGTGAAATATCTTCACCTGTCCGCCCTTCTGCTGCATTTTTCTGTGCGACCTGTAAACGCATACACCAAAAACGACAAGCAGCCATTGCTAGGAAAATATCCAGACAAGCCAATTCATCTTGTGTCAGTGGACGAATGCTTTGATAAGCACCTAAGAATGCCTCAGCTTTTTCTACATCCAAATGGGCTTGGGGATAAGCTGTACAGAAGTCATTGATACTAATCGCAATATCAAATAGCCATTCATCTTGATTGAGTTCATAAAAATCAAGAATACCTTGTAATTGATCTCCCTGAAACAAGGTATTATCCCGAAATAAATCGGAATGAATAAAGCCTGTTGGTCTGTTTGGATATGCTTGCGTAATCACTGTAAATAAGTGAAAGACCTGATTTAAAAGTTGTTGATCTGCTTGAATCAATTGAGGACGTAATTGGTTTGCTACTTCAGACCAGTATTGATGATTGCGATTAAAATCACGTTCCAAAGGAAAGCCCTGCAAAGCCAAATGCAATTTTGCCTGCGCTTGAGCAATCGCCTGTACTTGTTTAATACTGGCTTGTTCAGGATGTTCACCCATCAAACGAGGTGCAATTTGAGCAGGTTTATCTGCAATGCTATGAATCGCCTGCCCATTGTATTTTAAGGGCACCGCCACAGGTACGCCTGCCTTACCCAAACAATCCAGTACAGGTACCAGTTCACCTGCCCCCTCAGCATCTAATTCTTCAAAAACCGTTAAAACATAGTGTTGTTTTGATTGATCCACCAAAAAATAATTGGTGTTTTGAATACCGCCCTGGATTGGAATCAGGTCAATGATCGCTAAACCATAAGGCTCAGCGAATGCTTGAACTTCTTCTAAACTCAACGGGGTATAAACCGACATGGAAAACCTGCAAAAAATAGCTGTGAAGTTTGATAGAATACCTGTTCCCTCCATGAAGGTGTAGCACCCCTTTCTTTATTGGCGATTTTTTGGAAAATTTTATGCTCGCAAAACGTATTATCCCTTGCTTAGATGTTGATAATGGTCGAGTCGTCAAAGGCGTTCAATTCCTTGATATTCGTGACGCAGGTGACCCTGTCGAAGTCGCTCGTCGCTATAACGAACAAGGCGCCGATGAAATTACCTTTTTAGATATTACTGCTACCCATCATGGACGCGATACGACTTACCGTACGGTAGAACGTATGGCTGAAAGCGTGTTTGTACCTTTAACTGTAGGTGGTGGTGTTCGTAAAGTTGAAGATATTCGCCTATTACTAAATGCGGGTGCTGATAAAGTCAGTATCAACTCGGCAGCAGTATTTACGCCTGAGTTTGTTCAAGAAGCTTCTCAACGTTTTGGCGCACAATGTATTGTGGTCGCAATTGATGCGAAAAAAACTGGCGAAAATAAGTGGGAAATCTTTACCCACGGTGGTCGTAAACCAACAGGAATTGATGCGATTGAATGGGCTGTGAAAATGGCTGACTTCGGTGCAGGTGAGTTGCTGATTACCAGTATGGATGCCGATGGAACCAAAGCGGGTTATGACATTGCCTTGATGCGTCAGATCAATGATCATGTCAATATTCCGACCATCGCATCAGGTGGCGTAGGCAATTTACAACATTTGGCTGACGGAATTTTGAAAGGCGGTGCAGATGCGGTACTGGCTGCTTCAATTTTCCATTTTGGTCAGCACACCATTCCAGAAGCTAAGCAATATTTGGCCGAGCAAGGAATTGAAATGCGTCTTTAAACGCGAGTATTACTTAAAAAAACAACCTCTCAAGATCATCGTTTGAGAGGTTTTTTATTCACTCAACATTTCCTCAGGCAAAAAAAATACCTTGCTGAGCAAGGTATGGAAACTGCGTTTATACAACGCTAGAGGGTAAACGTGAATTTTGTCATTTTGA
>CAZKJI010000010.1:7257-36307 GCA_964553005.1 uncultured Acinetobacter sp.
ATGGAAACTGCGTTTATACAACGCTAGAGGGTAAACGTGAATTTTGTCATTTTGATTAAATTATGAGCACTCTCAATGCTTGAGCTAAGATAGTAGGATAATGCACAAAAATATTGACATTAAAATCAGATTTTTTTGACAATTCACGACAAGGAATCATGTTCTGGGGTCGTAAATTGTCAAAATGGCAACGTCTCTTTCGCACTTGCCGATCTGCTGTTAAGCCACCGATTCTGTTTGTTCTTCCTCAACTACAACAGGCTGCACCAGTTTTGGCTTATGCTCCACCCATTTCGCTGGAAAAACCGACTCGATCGCTTGCGTCAATGCTTTTGAAAGTGGTGCAGGTAACGGTAGACCGAGTGGATTGGCTTCTTTTAAATCAGCCGAGGACACCACACGCGTTCCCATCACATAATCAAACCAAGGACGAGTAACACACCAATTTGCATCTTGGTTCGAGTTCATGTGGTGATCATAGTGCCACGGGATTGTACGCTTCGCCCAATCAGGCTCAAGATGGGCACGGCGATGAACATAATAATAATTCCCCGCACTATAAATCGCTGCAAGCGCCATGCCTTTTGAAAAAGGATAGAACACAACACTTAGCACACCTGCGGCTACAGCAAGTGACATTAACTCATTGCGCGTACGCCAGTTGTCCAGACCCTCGACATAACAATCATCAGAAAAGCCCTGCTTGCGCACTTCACGGTGGTGTGCCCAGTGCGATTCCATCTGTTTTGGCGTTGGGCTGAAACGTGGCTTGCCTTTACGGTGAACCCCATGCAGTAGATATTTATGGGCAAACCATTCATAACCGTTTGCAATCACCAAACCTGCAACAAAACCCTTCAACATGGTTTTCTCCAAATGTTTCCTTATTTTTTTAAAGATATAAATTTTTGTAGGCGAAGTATTGACGATACGATATATTTATATTGACAAAACACGACAGAATAAGGAGTAGACAGGATGTCCCAACTCAAGAACTATACAGGCTCTGTTTATGGCGGATTAGGGCATTTATTAAAGGCTTATTGCGAAACAAAAAATATTGAAATTCCTGAGCAATTACAACAAGTCCAAAATCTTGAACGTTTTGATTACGTCATTTGGCGTGACTTACTTGAAGATCTTAATCGTTTAAATCCCAAGACAGGTTTAGGCTTAGAAATTGCAGAGCACGTACAACCTAAACATTTAGGAATTATTGCTTATCTCGCACTGTCATGTGAAAACTTGGGCGAAGCATTGGCGCGTTATCATGATTTTCATCGCTTAATTTATGATGGTAGCCCTCTCGTCGTTGAATTTAACCCACCCTACGCATCAATCCGCTGGGAAGCTCCAGAACCCTACCCAACCCAATTAACAGATGAAATTGCAATTGCGCTGATGGTGCAATTCCTTAAGTTATTTATGTCAGGTGAAGATCTCAATCTACACGAAGTGCATTTTGTGAATACCGCACCGAAAAACATTATGGTTTATGAGCAGTATTTCCGTTGTAAAGTCCGTTTTGATCAGCCTAAAACTCAGCTACTTCTACCTGTTACCGAAGCCTTTAAGCCACTTCGAACAGGCGATCACACTTTACAGCAATTGTTGCTACAACAAGCTCAAGCTTTATTGGATAAGCTTCCCAATTCCACTCAACTCGATCAACGTCTGCAACATGCAATTTTGACTGGATTACAAAAAAATCAATATCAAATCGATTTTATTGCAGAAAAATTAGGATTATCGGTAAGACAATTACAACGCCACTTACAACAGCAAAACACCACCTTTCAAGAACGTGTGCAACAAGTACGTTTTATGCTCGCAACGGAATATTTAAAAGATCCGCATTTGAGCCTACAAGAAATTGCCTTGCTACTTTGCTATTCGGAACAAAGTGCTTTTCAACGTGCATTTAAAATTTGGACTGGTTTAACTCCACAACAGTGGCGAAAGAACAATACCATTTATAGTTCTTAATCAAATTGATAAGGAAACGATGGTTTCTTAAAGCATTTTTTATAGAAATGGATTTTCGATTTCTTGTTCTGGCTTACGCTCAATCTGTTCAGGCAAGCTCTGTGCTTCTAACACCATGACCACTTCGTTGATAAAACTTTGTAAAGCTTTCGCTGCCTTTAAACCTGCTTGATCTTTTGTGATTTGCAAATTGCCATATAGACTTACACAGTCCACTTGATTTTCCAAAGTCAGATCATAAATTGCCGAAGACTGATCGCCTTGTTCAAAAGGTTTAAACATCTTTTCCTCTCATTGTTCTTTTCTGTTTTAGGCTATTTGAGTTAAGCATAACCACATTAGGATGCCTGCGAAATTAGCGCAACAATTGTAAGAAATACTGCACCATCGCATCAATCAACTGCTTGATGAGGGCCTGCTTGGTTTCCTCATCAATCTGTGGCAACTTACTTTCAGCAGTCTGGGGCTGTCCTGAAGCAAACTGCTTTTGTTGAGCCTGAATACTGGCAGTATCGGCTTCTTCCGCACACTGGCTTTCCGCATCCCAACGCATATATTTAATGTCTTGGCTGGCTTTCACCTGAGCTGCGCTCAACGGTAACTGATAGATGTTGCGCTTCTGCTGCTCGGTCAGTTGTGGGAATAAATTAACCCCCAGCTTCTCTTCCAGATAACAGATACTGACCACTTTGACCTGCTGGGAATCATTATTGGGCGCATAGTAGGCACCACTAATGCCCTGCTTGGGCAGATAGACCGCCTTATACACGGCAGTTGGCACAATCACGCCCTGCCCAATGGTTTTGAGTCGTTTTCCCTCAAACACAGGCCCTGTAACAACATAAGCATCCCTATGCTGTTTGGTTACAATCGCACGCACGGCTTCCTCCAGCTTGCGCCAGAGTTCCTGATTATTTTTAGGCGATTGCGGTACCATGTTTGCCAGTGAGAAGCTGTCATACTGCGCTTCCTTATTGCTCATATCTCCATTCGGTGCCATGTGCCCACGGTCATAGCCTGAGCCACGGTAATCGGATAACAATGCACGATGAGACTGTTGTACGCGTGTCTCTTCATGAAAATTATCTTCACGCTTAATTTTGATACTTAAACGTTCAGGCGTGAGATGCTCTGCTGACCAAAGTGGGGTTTTAGAAATCCCAGAGTACATAACATTAAAATCATTAAAGCACAGGGCATAACTGTCTTTTTTTAGACTTTCTTTTGTAAGTAAAGGAGGAACATCTCGATAAAATTGTTCTAAGCAAGCACCATGACTCGATGGCAAAGGAATTAATTTAGAAATTTTTTCATTACCAAATGCAATCGCAAAACTGCCTGTTGCGATCAAAGCAAGAACAATTTTTCCAAAATTTTGGCTCAAAAAAGCAAATTGTGTTTTACTCTTTTTGGTTGTTTTCTTCGCCATAACTAAATCAAAATCAATATGAATGCGAAGCTTAGCAATTCCATATTCAACTGTATATTGAGATAAAGCAAAGAACGACACTTTATGTCGCAAAACTGTTCACTTGATCACCAGATAATAAAAAAGGCACTCTAAAGTGCCTTTTTTTATGTTACCTAAATTTCAATTTGACTGCCTAACTCCACAACACGGTTGGTTGGAATTTGATAGAAGTCACTCACAGGGCTAGTATTACGTTGCATTGAGATAAATAAGCGTTCGCGCCACGGAGACATACCATCTCCCACACTATGAACAATACGATCACGTGAAATAAAGAAGCTAATTTGCATCAAATCGTATTCAAAGCCTAATTCTTCGTAAGCTTGAATCAAGGCTTTTGGCACATTAGGTTCATCTTTAAAACCGTAGAAAATTTTGATGCGATAGAAATGTTCATTCAACGTTTCAACACTAATTCGCTCCTCTTGAGGAACAAATGGAACATCTTCAATCACAACCGTGACTAAAATATTACGCTCATGTAGTACTTTATTGTGCTTAATATTATGTAGCATCGCATGCGGAACAACATTAGGCGTTCCGGTTAAAAAGACTGCATCGCCAGGTACCCGATGAACATTGTCCCCAATACTTTTCACAAATAAATCGAGTGATAGGGTGTCATGTTCAAGCTTAGCAAAAGTAAGCTCACGCCCACGTTTCCACGTCATCAGGATCATAACCGCGACTGCACCGATCAATAACGGTACCCAACCACCTGAGAACATTTTTAATGATGCTGCTGCGACCAGTACGGATTCCAGAATAAAGAATGGAATAATCAACAGCATCACTTTTGGTAGGCTCCATTTCCATGCATAGTATATGAATACAGCAACCAAAATTGTGTCACATAACATGGTTAAGGTCACAGCCAAGCCATAAGCACTTGCAAGGTTTGAGCTGGTTTTAAAAATTAAAATTAAGATGACAATCGCGATCAGCAATAACCAATTCAGAAATGGCACATAAATTTGTCCTTCTTCAGAATCAGAAGTATGTTTAATGCCTAAACGTGGTAAATAACCCAATTGGATTGCTTGACGAGCTAAAGAGAAAACCCCAGAAATAACGGCCTGTGATGCAATCACAGCTGCCATCGTTGCCAAGATAATCATTGGGTACAAAGCCCAACTTGGGACTAGTAAATAGAATGGATTTTCAATCGCCGCAGGATTGCGAAGTAACAGCGCACCTTGTCCAGCATAATTTAATACAAGGCAAGGCAAAACGACACTAAACCAACCGAAACGAATTGGACGCGATCCAAAATGCCCCATATCTGCATATAAGGCTTCACCACCTGTGACCGTCAGAACAACAGCACCCATAATAAAAAATGCTTGTACAGGATGAGTGAAAATAAACTGAATTGCCCAATGAGGACTAACCATACCGAGTACGATTGGTGTTTGCACGACGCTAATGACACCCAAGATCCCCAATGACAAAAACCAGAGTAGCGTAATTGGCCCAAAAAATTTACCAACAAACGCGGTTCCGTGTTTTTGCATTAAAAATAATGTCGTTACAATCACAATTGCAATTGGCACAATAAACGGATCAAGTACATTGGTTGCAATTGATAGACCTTCAACAGCGGAAAGTACTGAGATTGCAGGCGTAATAATACCGTCACCAAAAAATAGCGATGCCCCAACAAAACCAATCGCAATTAAATAAATCTTCTTACTATCGGATATTTTTGCTTTGCGTAGATTCAAAGCAAGTAAAGCCATGATTCCACCTTCACCATTGTTATCCGCACGCATAACAATCGCGATGTATTTAATACTAATAATCAGCATTAAACACCAAAAAATAATCGACAAGATTCCTAATACATTTTCAGGTTGAATTCCTAAGCCATGTGCAGCATGGAAGGATTCTTTCAAAGCGTACAGAGGACTGGTTCCAATGTCTCCAAACACCACCCCTAATGCTGCCAATGCAGTGGCAGGTAAGGCTGCTTTTTTTGCAGTACTTTGCATATATTGTCTTCAATATAGAACGTTATATTCCTCAATATTATCACTAGCCAAGAAGTTTTTCTGCAAATCTGTTCGACTACAACTTGGCAGTCTGCTTTTTTTTAGTTACTATCGCACACCTTGGTGAGGTGTCCGAGTGGCTTAAGGAGCACGCCTGGAAAGTGTGTATACGTTTGCGCGTATCGAGGGTTCGAATCCCTCTCTCACCGCCAAGATTATTTCAGACGACATCCGACGATGTCTGAAAAGCTTAAACCTAAAGGGTTTAGGCTTTTTTTATTGCCGCAAGCAATCCGACCTCATCCGTTGCAATCCCCCATATTGTGGGGGATAATTGGGGGACAAAAATTAGATGTAAATAATCGTCCCCCAATCTGTACGGATATCGCTCAAAATGCTGACGGATGCTCAAGTTAGAAAGATAAAGCCACTTGATAAGAAAAAACGTTATTCGGATGAAAAAGGGTTATATCTAGAAGTCACTCCATCAGGTGGAAAATTCTGGCGTTTAAAATATCGGTTCAATGGTCGTGAAAGCACTTTAACCATTGGAAGCTATCCAGAAATATCCCTTGCTCAAGCTCGCCGTGCTCGTGATGAGGCACGTATTCAGCTTTACAATAATATCGATCCCAATACGGTGAAGAACCAACGCCTACAGCAAATGGATGAAAGTACTCTTTTCAAATCACTTGCCATGGAATGGATGGAAGATCGTAAAGCTGTCATTAAAGAAACAACTTATCTACGTGATTTATCGGTATTTGAAAAAGACCTCTTTCCTGCTTTAGGTGACATGCCTATTGATCAAATCAAAGGGAAAGATGTACTTGCCTGTGCAAAAAAAATTGAATGATAGATTGAATCTCATGCTGATCATTATTCTTCACAACCTGCTGATATTCATCCTGTGTTGGTGTGGCCTTATTCAAAACTTCTTTAAGGCTACATTGCAAATTTTCCAGCAGAAGAATGGTTTCAAAAAATACGCCATTTTGTAGTTTTTTGCCTAACCTAGGTTTCCATGCTGTCAACTTCTGATCGTACCTGATCTTTTTGAGAAACTTAAAAAGCTCCTCATCCTCAACACTCAATAATCTATCGCGCTCTATTTCATCAGGTTCCATTTTCCTGCCTTACATTTTATTTGTTGTAAACGCTCTACATCCTGAACGGCATTAAGAATACTTTCCTTGATCAATGCCCAATGCTAAACTTTGTAAAACCAGCACAGCAAATATCTATATAGACTGTCCATTCAGTAAAAATTTGCATAAACTGCATAATATAGCCTACTGGCAATAGTTACAACTTTTTAAGTTATATAAATAACTACTAATATTCCATATTTTTAACTATATTACTCCAAATTTATTTTATATATATTCCCACTTTAAAAATATATTATTCCGTTAAAACTTCTTCCTCTAAAGCTCCCTGACCTGATGCAAATGCACAAAAAAAGCCACACCTTTTTACAGGTATGGCTTTAGTAAGGCATAACGAAATTACCGAATAAAAGAGACTCTCAACACTATTTGATCAGGTTAAACCCACCTAACACAACCGCTAAATGGGGCAGCTTTATTATGCTGGTGGCATAAATAATTTCTGAAGTAGATAAAAGTATTTAAATCCCCAAAACTATCTGATAAGGCTTAAATCCATCCAGTACAACCCCAGCAATCAAATTAATGAATGACTCTGTATTGCCATACGCCATCCATTGATCAAGTGCCTCATAGTAGGCTAGTCGATTTTCGACAGCAATCACACTTGGTGGATAACCTGATTTCATCAATTCAAGATTCATCAATAATCGAGACGTGCGACCATTCCCATCAACAAAAGGATGGATACCCACAAAATCAGCGTGAACTTTGGCAGCTCGCTCAACTGGATGCAATGTATGAGCTTCCATGTTATACCAATCTATGAACTGAGCCATCTTTTCATGGAGCAATGTGTAATCTGGTGGATTGGTGGTAGCACCTGAGATTAAGACATTTTGCTGGCGATATCGTCCTGCATTTTCATCATCAATATTTTTCAATATCAACTGGTTAATGTTTCGAATTTGCCATTCTGAAAAAGGCTCTTCTTTCTTTATAATATCTTCGACATATAAGATCGCATCACGATGATTGATTACTTCAAAATGCTCTCTTAACACCTTACCCCCTACCGTAATCCCTTCTAGAACAACCTTGGTCTCCAAAAGGGTTAAAGTGTTACCCTCAATCGCATTGGAATGGTAAATCCAACGCAAGAGTAAATATTCATGTAGATTTTTGACAATCGCAGGTGGAAGAGGTCGATGGTGATCTAATTTAATTTTTAAATCATCAATGATCTCAAACATGCTTTGCCTCTACCTTTGTCATGGAATGATCGTACATAAAAAACTATCACAATAAAATCCAAGGACGACAACCCTATTTATACTCAAATAAGAGTACCAGAATTAGTACAAGCCACCCTAGATTAACAGTTGACTCACAACAAAACTGGGAATATATTCCCATTTATATACAAAATATAGGAATATAGTCCTAGTTTAGGAGGATTTATGCCGAAAAGAGATCTATATAGAATTTTGTTCCCCAAACAGCGTAAGGCATTGACCACTTTTGGGGAAGATCTATTACTCGCTATGAAGCGTCGTGGTTGGACTAAACAGATGATCTGTGACCGCACAGGTTTTGATAATAAAACAATAAATAAAGTTTTTGCTGGAGATCCCAGTGTAGCAATCGGTACATATATCAAAGTAATGGGAGTGTTAGGTATGGAAGATAATTTTGCCAAATTAGCAGCCCATGACGAAGTGGGAATTAAACTGCAAAATATTAAATTATTAGAAGGTTCAAAATGACCCGACATATAGTAGATGTTTATGCTTCTTGGTTACCTATTGATTCGCCATTACTTACAGGGCAATTAATGTTTGCTGAGACAAGTCGCGGCGGTGTATTTAGTTTTGCTTATGATAACTCATTCTTAAAGTCAGAATATCGTCTTCAACTTGATCCATTCTTAACACTTCATCGTGGTGAACTTTATAACGACGTTCCAGATAAGAATTTCCGTATATTCTTAGACTCATCCCCTGACCGTTGGGGACGGATTCTGATGCAACGCCGTGCGGCAATAGAACACCACAAAGGTTTACGCTCAAGTGCCAGACTCTCAGAATTGGACTATTTACTGGGCGTCCATGATTCTTTTCGCATGGGAGGAATTCGTTTTAAAGCAGCAGAGTCTGATAATTTCTTAGATGACAATGACGAGTTTACAGCTCCTCCAATGACTTCATTACGTGAACTAGAATATGCCGCAATCCAAATAGAGAAAGATGAGAACATTGACAGTGAAGAATATTATCAGTGGCTTAAATTATTAATTTCCCCAGGTTCTTCTTTAGGTGGTGCCAGACCTAAGGCTTGTGTGACCGATGAGCATGGACATCTCTGGATCGCCAAATTTCCTAATCAGAAAGATACATTCGATGTAGGAGCTTGGGAGTTAGTCTGTTATGAATTGGCTCGATTAGCTGGAGTAGAAATGTTCCCAAGTGAAATACGCCGATTCTCTTCAGAACATCATACTTTTCTCACTAAACGATTTGACCGCCAAGGAACTGAACGAATCCATTTTTCATCAGCAATGACTCAACTAGGGTACTACGATGGTGAACGTTCAGAGGGGGCTAGTTATCTTGAAATAGCCGAATTTATAACCAATAACGGGTCGCAAACAAAAAATGATCTAGCTCAACTGTGGCGCAGGATCATCTTTAATATTGCAGTATCAAATACAGATGACCATTTAAGAAATCATGGCTTTTTATTAACTGATAAAGGATGGAAGTTATCACCTGCATACGATCTTAACCCTCTTGTAGGGAACCGAGGTTTACACCTTAATATTACAGATACAGCTAATGCACTTGATTACAGCTTGGCATTTGAGGTGATTGATTTCTTCCGTTTGTCACAAGAGGAAGCGTCTCAGATTTATGATGAAGTATTATTGGCGGTAAAAAAATGGCAAAGCATTGCAAATCGGTTGGGCATTAGTCGTAGTGAACAGCTAATCAAGCAAGAGGCTTTTAACGTATAATGGTTGTATTTAGATAGAATAGAAATTGATGTACTATGAAGGGCAACGAAAGTTTGCTGTCATCTTTCTGTTAATCAATTGAGAAAATTCACTCAATTGAATTCAGCTTTTTCTGAATGGGGGACGATTGGGGGATCAAATAAAATTATTTATATTTTATTTAAATATTATCAATGTATTAATTAAAAAATGTGATTCCCTCTCTCAAACCGCCAAGATTATTTCAGAAGACATCCGACGATGTCTGAAAAGCTTAAATCTAAAGGGTTTAGGCTTTTTTTATTGCCTTATGCTTTCCAAGAAATACTATTGAATCCTGAGATAGTTGGGGTATAACTGGGGGGTAAAATAATTTACCCCTATTTTTTTACCCCCAAATTTCAATGGAATTAGCTTCAAATCTTAGGTTGAAAGCTATTTAAAACCATTGATTGATTGGAATTTACTGCGGTCAATTTTGGGGAAATTGATAAAAAATCAACAATCAAATTAAATTTATCTGTTTGCTCGTTTTTTCACTTGTTTTTTTAAAAAAAATCTGTAAAATTCACGCCACGTTGCCGGCATAGCTCAGTTGGTAGAGCAACTGACTTGTAATCAGTAGGTCCACAGTTCGAATCCGTGTGCCGGCACCATCAAATTCAAAAAAGGCTTAATTTTAAAGATTAAGCCTTTTTTATTGCCTAATTTTTAACTGCGCTGACCTGAATATAATGCACTAAACCATCTTGATAGAGTTTTTGACACAATATGGCTGTCATCGCTATTTTAAGTCGGGCAAAACCAAAAGGCCTTTTCCTTGCTGACTGTGTCTCAATATACTGTGCAAAACCATTCAATACAGGTTCTGAAAAATCCTGAATGACAATGTCCTTAAAACCACGCTTTACTAGTGTTTGAGAAAGCTGCTGCTCGTCCATCAAATGCTGCCATGTCACATCAGCACCTTTTAACAGATAGCGATATTGCTGCTTTTGCAGATAGGAACAATGTTGCCAATCATCCGACCACATCAAATAATGAAAGGTAATTCGACCTTTTGAATTCAAAACAGAAGAAACTGAATCCAGAAATAAATTCAATTCACTGTGATACGCAGCATCAATGCACAGCACCACATCAAATAAATTTAAAAAGTGCAGTGATTTTAAATTCAAAAAAGAGCCACAGTAACTTTTCACCTGTGGTAATTCCTTTTGAATTCGCTGAATGCAATCTTTCTGTAATTCAACCGCACTCAATTGCTTAATATGGTAATGATGAAGCCAGTGCAACAAACTGGCCCCTCGCCCACAACCAAGGTCTAAAACACGATCTGTTGACTTAAGCTGAACAGATGCCGCGATCTGGTCAGCCAGACTTTGACAGGCCAGTGGATAGTTATGCGGTTGAGCTTGCCAATATCCCAGATTGCTCCAGGCAAGCAATGAATCATCACCCAGCCACTGGGCATCAATCGCATATTTATGCCCAATGACTTTTTCGATCAATGCCTGTCTGAAAGTTGCCATGTTTAGTAGCCGAGTTCAGGTGCCACCTTGACTTTGGGTTTAAGCCCAATAAAAGGTAATGGCGCACCCAGAATTTCGGCAATATGCATGGCAGAGGTTACAGCGGACTCTAAAATTGGCAGGCCATCACATGACCATGAGCCACAGTAAAACACCTTACGGTTCAACTGTAGGTGACGTTGCTGGATTTTTTTATTCAATGCCACGGTTTCCGAATCCACCACCGCACGGGTCAGTTTCACTTTGGAAATAATTTTCTTGGGATCAATCTCCATCACAGGACACCAGGTCTGGAAAACCGCATTCTTACCGACCAGACTGGGTTCAATGGAATTAATCCATACCGTAAATTGCTGGCGTGTAAACTTTCGGTCCATCATATAACTGAGTACCGCCCAATCCTTACGGCGCTGAGGCATGACAATCGGGTCAGTGTGAATCACCAAATCACCCTGTTCAAACCTAAACTGTTTTAACAGGGCAATATCTTCAGCAAATTGTGGTTGCTTGAGGAAACCCTCAATGGCAGGCGTTGGGGTGGCAATCACCACACGGTCAAATGACTTGCTTTCACCCAGCATATTTTCAACCAGAACCTTGTCTCCCTGCTCTTCAACTTTATGAACTGCTGAGCCACTATAAATACTGATTCCCGCGATTAGGCGATCCACCAATGCAGGTGTGCCCCCTTTCATACGCAACAGCGCCTCACCCTCAGTGAGCCGGCGAATAAATTCCAGCAAGGGTTTGGCAGGCCATTCACCAATGGTTTTTGGATGGCAGGTGCAAATTGTATACAGCACAGGCATTACCGTACCATGCCAGAACACTTCCTCAATATGGTACTGATTCATGAACTCGGCCAAGGTGATGTCCTGATTGTCCGACTTAAAGAACTGGGTGATGGCTGTCTTGAGTTGCAGCATGCCCTTGACCAAACGCCAGCCATACTGCTGGATGCCCTTGCGGTTGTTGATAATCGGGAAATTACCAATACGGCTACGCGAGGTGGTCAACCATGTATCGGTTTTATCTTCAAACAGCCAACTACAGGCCATAAAGGTTCGTACTGGAAAGGTTTCTATGCCTAAATAGGTTGCCAGACTGAGCGTGTTTTTCCAAAGTTTCGGATTCATCACCCGTAATGGTGCATCAATCAGGCCTCCATCAAAATCGATACTGTGACTATCCATGCCTCGACCAGAAAGGGCTTCAAAGATAGTCACCTGATGTCCAGCATCCTGTAGGATTCTGGCGGCAGCAAGTCCTGCCATTCCACTGCCAATAATTGCAATATCCAAAATTATGTCCCATCAATTGATGATTTTTCTTGATTATGACTGATCATCGGCTCAAACACCGTATTAAAAAATACCAGATTCAGCATTTAAACCAAAATTTTATCGATCAAATGTTTGTCAGTTATGTTTACATTTTGACACAAATTGATTTTACAAACTAAATAAATGAAAAATAAAACTTTATTAGATCAAAACCCATAAAAACATACAGATCCTTCTTTATTTATCCATTTTTTATACTTTAATGGCTTTGCAAAGCTGAAAATTTAGCGCTATTGTGATTAAACAATAATCAGAATCGAGTCACGCAACAAACTGGATAATAATAAGTGACCTAATATTAAAACAATCAATAGAGAGCCTTATAGCGAAAGCCCATCACTCGAACAGAGTGATGGGCTTTCTTAATATAGGCAACTGATTTTAATCAGTTAACTTTCCATAATACCGAAGCGACCATTGTTAAAATCACGAACTGCCTCGCCTATTTCAGCCTTAGTGTTCATCACAAATGGTCCATAGCCCTCGATAGGTTCATTCAGTGGCTGGCCTATTAAAATCAAGAATTTGCTGTCCTGTTGTGCCTGAATGTTAAAGTCAATTCCCTCACGGCCGAGTACCACGATACTTGGCCCCTCAATCGTGTGGGTGTCATTCAACAGTACTGTTCCAGACAGCAGCACAAACAGTGTGGTATGGCCCTCGGTCACGTAAAAATCATGCACCTGTCCTTTGACTAGAGTACCATCCCAAACATTGACTGGACTGAATGTTGTAGCTGCGCCAATTGTCTCTTGATATTGCCCAGCAATCACCCGCAAGCTACTGCCTGCATCATCCAGTGCAATACTTTGAATCTGGTCGGCCTCAATAGCCTGATATTTCGCTGGGGTCATTTTCGAATCTGCAGGCAGATTCACCCACAACTGAACCATCTCAAACAAACCACCCTGTTCGGCAAATTCAGGAGAATGGAATTCCTGATGCAACACACCTGAACCTGCCGTCATCCACTGCACATCACCTGCCTTAATGGTTCCACCGCCGCCACTGGAGTCTTTATGTGTCACCTCACCCTGATAGGCAATCGTTACTGTCTCAAAGCCACGATGCGGATGCGAACCAACACCATGTTGCTCAGTTGTGGGTTCAAAACGGTAAGGTGCAGCATAATCCAGCAATAGAAAAGGACTGATGCTTTGCCCCAGATGATCGTAGGAAAACAGGTTGTAGACTGGGAAGCCGTCACCTACCCAATGCATGTGCTTATTTTGATGGATACCAAGAATTTTTTTCATCTGTGTACTCCTATTTGTTTAGAAGTTCTGGTCTTAGTACTGATTTTACGCTTTGCAAGATCGGACTTATAGCGATGCAAATACAACATATTGTCACATTTACAGAACAATGAATATTTCTGAGAACCAAAGGTAAATATGAATGAGACAACCTCTTAAAAAAAGAAAAAACTGATGAAAATAAAAAAGGCATAAAATTTAAATTTATGCCTTTTCTTGAGAGTTCTACGATGATCTAGAACGGTAAATCATCATCTAAATCCGCAGGAGCAGCCGCCGCAGGTTGTGCTTTTGGTGTATTAAAACCATTGCCTGCCTGTGGACTGCCTGCATAATTGCCCTGATTTCCACCAGAAAAGCCACCGCCTTGACCATAACCATTCTGGTTATTGTTAAAACCCGTATTCTGGTAACCGCCACCCTGATTGTTATTGTTGTTAAATCGTGGCTCATTGAAGCCATTGCCACCAGCAAAACCTTGATCACTTTGTTGACGTGAATCTAAAAATTCTACTTTATCACCTCGAACTTCAGTGCTATAGCGTTCCTGACCGTTTTGGTCTGTCCATTGGCGTGTACGCAATGAACCCTCAATATACACCTTAGATCCTTTACGCAAATATTGTTGCGCAATTTCACCCAATTTATTACTTAAAACAATACGATGCCATTCGGTTTGTTCCTTACGTTCACCTGTATTCTTATCTACCCACGACTCGCTTGTTGCAATCGAAAACTGGGTTAATGATCCACCATTTGGAAAGGTTTTAGTTTCTGGATCTTTACCTAAAGTACCGACTAAAATAACTTTATTCACACCACGCATTAGCTGTCTTCATCCTATGTATTTCTATGTTTTACTTTATAAGAGTTATGCTTAAATGGCTACCTCTTTGCCCAACAAGTGCGTTAAATCTTGTCGCCCAGCATCATCAATACACTGCTTATCGACCTTAATATAGGCAACCTGCTGTTCGGGCATCACCACCACTTCTTCAATACCACGAATTGCCAATAGTTTTGAAGTCCATTCATCTGTTTGTACCGCTTGAGGCAGGGGCAGTACAATCGAGGATAAATATCTTGGCTGCGACAACCCAAAACTAATCAGCAGCCATAGTATAGCAATCCCCGCCAGCACACTCCACCCGAGCGCAGTATTCTGTAACATCAAAAGCTGTCCACCCAGTGTACCGCCAAAGAATGCGCCCATAAACTGGCTGCTGGCGTTTATCCCCATTGCGGTGGCCTTAGACTGGATGGGTGCCGCCTTCGACAGCCATGAGGGCAACAGGGCTTCCATCACATTGAATGCAATAAAGAAAATTCCCAGCCCAGCCAGCAACACATATTTGGATTCATAACCGAAGACCAGGATCAGCAAACCACCAATAATGCCTGCAATTGCAGACAGGAAAATACCGCGCATCTTGCGGTATTTTTCCGCAATGATGATACTTGGAAAGGCAAAAAACAGGCTAATTACTAGAAGCGGCAAATAAACCAGTCCATGTTTGGCCAGTGGAATCTGTGCATATTCAATCAACTGTGATGGTACATAGATAAACATCGCAGTTAGCAACAGGTGCAGGGCAAAAACCGATACATGCAAGCGGTTTAGCTCGCCCATCTGAATGACCTGTTTAAGCTGATTCAGATAACCTTGCTGATAGTTTCGATGATGTCGGGTCACTTTCGGAACCAGCAACAACATCAGGATTGCCACCAGTCCCATCAGTGTGGTGACAAAAAATAATCCTGAAATCCCCACAATACTGGTCAGCCACGGTCCCAGACTGAATGCCACCACAAACGACAGACCAATGCTCATGCCCATTGCAGCCATCGCCTTAGTTCGCTGTTCTTCACGGGTGACATCGGCCAGTAATGCCATTACCACCGCCGACACCGCACCCGCGCCAGCAATGGCACGCCCAATAATCACCCCATAAATCGTGTCTGACAGTCCAGCAATTGCGCCACCCAATGCAAACAGCAGCAAGCCCAAAACAACCAATGGTTTTCGACTAAAACGATCTGCCAGCAAACTAAATGGAATCTGTAAAATTGCCTGAGTTAAGCCATATACTCCAACAGCCAAGCCAATCAGAGCTGGCGTTGCATATTGATAGGATTGTCCTGCCACTGAAAACACAGGAATAATCATGAACAAGCCCAACATGCGTAAGGCAAAAATGCTACTTAGGGCAAAGGTTGAACGGCGTTCTAAAGCATTCATTGTTGATAAGACACTGTAACTGACTCAGCGAATTATAAGTCATTCGCCTACAAAGGTTGTAAGGAGATGATGAAAAATCGGGTAGAAAATTCCACAGCAGTTTTGAATGTATCTGATTCAACTGAAAATAGGCTTAAATCTTCCAATGGATTCAAAACAAATCTCAGCCAAGACTCTGCTATAGTCTTGGCTATTGATGGAATAACACGTTCACAGGTTCAATTTATGACGTTTTCTCAGGATGTTTGGCAGCGTAATCTCGATTTATATCAAAAAATATTGGCCCTGCCTTTTAATCAGGAGCTTGCCAATGGCACGCTAGACAGTCAGGCATTTTGCCATTACGTCATTCAGGATGCCCATTACCTACTGGCTTATGGCCGTGCCCTTGCGGTTGCGGCAGCAAAAGCTGATGAGGCAGATGATGTGATCCAGTTTTCCGAAGCTGCCAAAATTGCGATTATTGTGGAGCGCAGTCTACATAAGGATTTTATGCAGGCGTTTGCCATCACTAAAACTGAATTTGAAAGCACGCCCTTAACCCTTGCCTGTCATCATTACACCTCCTTTCTGACCGCAACGGCATGGTCGGAAAGCTATCCTGTGGTGTTAGCCGCGTTGTTGCCCTGTTTCTGGATTTATGCGGAAGTTGGCCATGATATTGTCAGCAAGTCTGTGGAAAATAATCCCTATCAGGCATGGGTAGATACCTATTCAGGTGAGGAATTTCATACTGCTGTACGCAACGTGATTGCAACGGTTGATAAAGTCGCCGCACGCTGTGATCAGGACACGTTGGCAAAAATGCATGCGGCTTATACAATGGGTGCAAAACTGGAATGGTTGTTTTGGGACAGTGCTTATCAGCAACAGCAGTGGCTGGGATTGGACCACGCCTAAAACATTTCATTCAGACATAAAAAAGCCCCTCTTCAGGGGCTTAGTCGTATATCGTATCATCCGATATACTGTATGAGGCTCATCTCAAACTGAATGCATTAAAGCATAAATAAAGTTGAATAAATACTTTTATTGTTGAGCCTTATCAAAAAAGATTGACAACAATTAAGGTGATCAATGCAGGTACAGCCTGAATATAAATAATCTTTTTACTGGCGGTCAGCCCGCCATAAATGCCTGCAACCAGCACACAGCCTAAAAAGAAGTTGGCGATTGCAACTGCACAACCTGTGGGTGCCAGTAATGACCAGAACAAGCCTGCTGCTAGAAAGCCATTATACAGGCCCTGATTTTGTGCCAGAACTCTGGTCATTTGTGCTTTCTCTAATGTGTTGCCGAAAGCCTTTAAACCGTAGGGTTTCTCCCATAAAAACATTTCCAGCACTAAAATATAAACATGCAATATAGCAATCAACGCAATTAAAATTGTTCCCAACATTTTATTTGTTCCTTGTTTTACCGCTTATACAATGGATTTAAATGTAGCGCTGATCTATTTCAATTGCTCAATCGGCAATACGATTTGTGTGACTTTCCAGCTCAAGCCTTGTCGCTGCATTGTGACTGTAACAGGAGGTTTTGGATACGGATATTGAATCTGGACCACAAAACGATTAAATGCCTGATATTTACCCCCGATAAGACAGCTTTTCCTTTGCTTGCGCTCCTGCCCATGTTTGCTGTTGTTCGGACTGTTCAAGCTGGGTTTGAAATGGCAAACTTTCTTTTAGCTTTTTTCCCTGTAAAAGCATGGCAACGCCTTGCGGACTGACCATCACATCCACCATTTTATCCACCATCGAAGACGCCAGTAAGGCACCGAAAGCGGCAAAACCACCCTCCGATGCCTGTGCATGTTCTGGAAATTTCTTTACGAGTTCAGTATTCAACTGATCCTTGATTCCCTGTCGAACACTGGGAAAATCAACATAGGCTGCCAGTGCTGCACTGTCTTCATTCTTCAATGCCTGACGGATTTGGTAAATTGCCAGATAGGGAGATGTATATACAAAAGTGAAAATCAGTAGAACAATCGCAATAATAGAAACTTGCAGTTTTTTTGACATGATGCCCTCAATTTTTGGAATTTATTTTTGAATAAATAGTCTGTAAATCTCAGCGATAAACCTTTGGGCCAGATAAGAATTTCATGTTAAAAACATATTTGAAATCATTAATCCAACACAATCTGACGTTTAAAATCGTTTTGTTACAGCTTGAACAATTTTAAATCGCTATTATATACACGTTTTATTCGCACAATTCCGAGATGTATTTATGAGTCAAAGTCATATCCGTATTCGAGGCGCACGTACCCACAATTTAAAGAATGTGTCACTCGATATACCACGGGACAAATTTGTGGTGATTACGGGACTTTCTGGCTCAGGTAAATCATCACTGGCGTTCGATACCCTGTATGCCGAAGGTCAGCGCCGCTATGTTGAGTCGCTTTCAGCCTACGCACGCCAGTTCCTTTCGCAAATGGAAAAACCTGAGGTCGATTCAATTGAGGGTTTGTCTCCTGCGATTGCCATTGAGCAAAAGTCGACCAGCCATAATCCACGTTCAACGGTGGGAACCATTACCGAAATTTATGACTACCTACGTTTGCTGTATGCGCGTGTCGGTACGCCATACTGCCCTGAACATGACCTGCCAATGGTGGCACAAACCATTTCAGAAATGGTTGATGCGGTAAAAGGACTGGAAGAAGGCACTGCCCTGATGCTACTTGCACCAGTGGTGCGCGAGCGTAAGGGTGAATACACCCAATTATTTGAACAATTACAAGGACAAGGTTTTGTTCGCGCGCGTGTCGATGGTGAAATCATTGATATTGATACCCCGCCTGAACTGGATAAAAAGAAAAAGCATACCATCGAAGTCGTGGTCGATCGCTTTAAAGTGCGTGATGATCTCGGCAATCGTATTGCAGAATCCTTTGAAACTGCATTACGTCTAGGTAGTGATATTGCGGTGTTGTCGTGGATGAATGGCGAACATCCTGAACGAGTTTTTTCAGCGAAACACTCCTGTCCTGAATGTGACCGTGCGGTGGCTGAACTTGAACCCCGTTTGTTCTCATTTAACAATCCATTTGGTGCCTGTCCTGTGTGTGATGGCTTGGGCACACGTAGCCATTTCAGCGCAGAAAAACTGATTCCAAACACTGAACTTTCCATCAGTCAGGGCGCAATTCGTGGCTGGGACAGACAGCGTCCTTATTACTACACGATGCTGCAAAAAGTTGCTGATCACTTTGGCATTAGTCTGGATGAGCAGTGGAATAAGCTGGACAAGGATACGCAGAAGAAATTCCTGCAAGGCACAGGCAAAGAAAAAATCGACCTGAGTTATATTGATGAACGTGGTCGTAAGCACAACCGTGTGCAACCGTTTGAAGGAATCCTGCCCCATCTGGAACGCCGTTATCGTGAAACTGAGTCAAACTACGTTCGTGATGATCTGGCGCAATATCTTTCCAATGCCGCCTGTGATGCCTGTGGTGGTTCACGCCTGAATGAAATCTCACGCCATGTTCGTGTAAAAGATAAAACCATTGCACAAATCACCAAGATGTCGATTGGCGATGCTGAAAACTACTATCAGGACCTGAATCTTGAAGGTGCCAAAGGTGAAATCGCCGATAAAATCTTTAAAGAGATTCGTGAGCGTTTACACTTCCTTGTGAGTGTTGGCTTAAATTATCTCAGTCTGGCCCGTTCAGCCGAAACATTATCAGGGGGTGAAGCACAGCGTATTCGTTTGGCCTCACAAATTGGTGCAGGCTTAATGGGCGTGATGTATGTACTGGATGAACCCTCAATCGGTCTGCATCAACGTGACAATGATCGCCTGTTACAAACCCTGATCCGCCTGCGTGATTTAGGCAATACTGTACTGGTGGTTGAACATGATGAAGATGCCATTCGGGCTGCTGACCATATTATTGATATTGGCCCAGGTGCGGGGATTCACGGCGGCGCGATCATTGCCGAAGGCACTTATGAGGAACTGGCCAATCATACCGATTCCCTCACAGGTCAGTATTTATCAGGCAAATTAAAAATTGAAGTACCAAAACAACGTACCGTATCACCGCGCCCAGATGAGTTCATCAAATTGTCTGGCGCTAGTGGCCATAACCTGCAAAATGTCGATCTGACCATTCCATTAGGTATTATGACCTGTGTAACAGGCGTTTCTGGTTCTGGTAAATCAACGCTGATTAACCGTACCTTATTGCCTTTGGCTGCCACGCAACTGAATGGCGCAACCACACTCACTGCGGAAAAATTTGATTCGATTGATGGCTTGCAGCATCTGGATAAAGTGGTTGATATTGACCAGAGTCCGATTGGGCGTACCCCACGTTCGAATCCTGCGACCTATACAGGTTTATTTACCCCGATTCGTGAATTGTTTGCGCAAACCCCTGAAGCCAAGGCACGGGGCTATAGCGCAGGCCGTTTCTCATTTAACGTGAAAGGCGGACGTTGTGAAGCCTGTGAAGGCGATGGCATGATCAAGGTGGCGATGCACTTCCTGCCTGATATGTATGTGCCGTGTGATGCCTGTCATGGCAAGCGTTATAACCGCGAAACGCTGGAAGTGGGGTATAAAGGCAAAAACATTTCCGATGTGCTGGAAATGACAGTCGAGGATGCGGCAGAGTTCTTTAGCGCGATTCCCGTGATTCATCGTCGTCTGGAAACATTGATGCAGGTGGGCTTAGGCTATATCCGTCTAGGTCAGGCAGCAACCACCCTTTCTGGCGGTGAAGCGCAAAGGGTAAAACTGGCGCGTGAACTGGCAAAACGGGATACAGGTAAAACCCTGTATATTCTGGACGAACCGACCACTGGACTGCATTTCCATGATATTGCCAAGTTGCTGGATATCCTGCATGAGCTTCGCAATAAGGGAAATACCATTGTGGTGATTGAACATAATCTGGATGTAATCAAGACGGCTGACTGGGTGATTGACCTTGGCCCTGAAGGTGGTTCTGGTGGTGGTCAGATCATTGCCGAGGGTACACCTGAGCAAGTCGCGAAAGTTGAGATTTCACATACTGGGCGTTTCTTAAAGCCGATGTTGAAATAAATTTAACAGGTTCTCAAACACTGGCGTAAATTTCGGTTGATTTTGTCTCTCTAGCTTAAATTTACGCCAACTCCCTCAATGTTGAGCTGATGCTTTTGCCAGTTTGGGCTTTAAATCTGTCCCCAATTGCAGCGCGATTACATCAAAGCCGTTGTTTTGTAGTGTGAGGATAGTTTCATCAATTTGAGCATCCACCACCTGCCTAAATGTCTGCAATTCTTTTTTATTTTTATCCAGTTCCTTTGGCTGGCTCGACATCAACTTGTTGCTGGGGGCACGCAAACTGGTAATCTCAGTCAGCACCTGTTGGGTTTTAATATATTCCTGATGACTCTGGATAATAAGTGGAATGGAAATATAGAGGATCGACAGGATAATCACGACCATACAGGCAAAAAAAAGCTCAGCCTTGGGGAAAGCCGAGCTAGTAAACAATGATGCATGACACATCGAATACTTGAGAAAATGTTATGAGGTAAAATGCAAATACCACACCTCTTGCTCACCATTATGTGAAACAAATCTCAAAAAGTAAAGTTGATTAAATAGATCAGATTTACATTTTTCATCATTTTTGTTAATCATTTTTAAAAAATCTAGCCTTTTGTTAACTTGGTCTTATCTATCTTATCCAAATGACTCGCTTAAATTCTCAAAAACAAACCGCATAAACACAGGAAAAGTAGATTTTACTCACATTTTTAAAGATTAATTATGTAATTTTTCTGCCCACATTAAATGTAAAAAACGATCAATACAATCGAATAGATCAATTAAAATATGGAATTATGACCATCATATTACAGCGATTTCAAAGATGAAAATTTCATCTATCTCATTGTTAGTTATATATTTCGTTTCAGGTTGACAAAATAAAATACCTTTGCCCATTTTTCAAACGATCCTTAGCCCTTGATTGTTCGTTTATCGGAGTAACCCATTTATTACATTGACTTCATAACTGACAATGACGGTAAATATGGTCTTTCTGATGACCGTGGTCAACGCTGGGCAGTTGAGTATGGTTCTGTTATCGCACCAAATTTCCTTGTGGCTGTAGGTTATACCAACGTTGTTGAACAAACATCTTTTGATACATTCACTATCCTGAACAGTGGTTTTGCCAAAGCGGCTGGTGAGACAACAACCATTGCTGAAGATCAGGATGCAATCACTGCACGTACTAAATACGTTGGCGCGATCACAGGTACGCCAATGTCAATTGGTTTCGAAACAGGTATCGTTTATGGTCAGGACACTGCATACGAGTTAAAAACTGATTTGTACCTAAACTCACAACTTAGCGCTGGTGTTTCTTATGCTGAATCTAGCTTTGCTGGTTCACCAGACTCAGCTTGGGGTGTGAATGTAAACTACTTCATCACGCCAGCGATTGCGGTTGGTGCAAGCTATGTAAATGCGAATGCTGTAGGTTCTGACGCAGATATGCAAACTGTTGGCGTAAACGCGAAATTACGTTTCTAAGATTGAATTGTAGTTCTATCCAGAACCCTGATTGATCATAAAAAAACCAGTTCATTTTGAACTGGTTTTTTTATTTTAGGGAGAAATTGGAAAAGTCATTCAGTTCTCACCTGCTCTCGACTACATCTTCTTGTCTTCAATATTTAAGGCACTGATTGCCAGCACTGCCTGGGTGCGGTTTTGTACACCAAGTTTACGAAAAATGGCAGTTACATGCGCCTTAATGGTTGCCTCAGACACTTCAAGGTCATAGGCAATCTGTTTATTCAGCAATCCCTCAGCCACCATCATCAACACGCGGAACTGCTGTGGGGTCAGTGACTGTAAACGCTCTGCCAGTGCGGTTTCGTCCGCAGCCCTTGGGTCAAATCCTGCATGAGTCGGCAAATTTGGCGGCAACCAGATTTCACCTTCCAGCACCTGCTTAATCGCTTCACCAATATGGCTGGGGTGTGAGGATTTTGGAATGTATCCCATAGCCCCATGTGCGATTGCTCGCTGGATAATCGACACTTCTTCATGGGCAGAAACAATAATGATCGGAATCGCTGGATACTGTGCCCGTACATACACCAGCGCAGAAAATCCAGAGGCACCTGGCAAGTTCAGGTCCAGCAACACCAGATCGGGTTCCGCCCCATGCTCCAGACGCGCATAGAATTCGTCAACATCAGCCGTTTCCTGAATCTGTGCCTGTGGCAGGCTATAACGAACCGCTTGAATCAACGCATGTCTAAATAGGGGATGATCATCTACAATTAAAATATTCATAAGCGCTTTACGCAATCTGTAAGTACGTCAATGTACTGTGTTTATTCAAATTCAATCTACCCTAGCCTATTTTTAAATAAACCGCAGGTCAAGCACAAGACCTGATTTATTTCCTTTTCCAGTAAAATAAAAAAAAGAGCGTTCACTGGAACGCTCTTTTTTTTATGTGCATCCGACTTATCTGTCTGGATAAACCGTTGCGATTAGAGTATCCACCACTGCTGGTTCAGCAAGGGTTGAGGTATCACCCAGTGTATCCAATTCATTGGCTGCGATCTTTCTCAGAATACGGCGCATAATCTTGCCTGAGCGAGTTTTTGGCAAGGCAGGTGCCCAGTGCAGGGCATCAGGCGTTGCCACTGGTCCAAGTACCTTACGCACCCAGTTGACCAGTTCCTTACGCAATTCTTCCGATTCAGCGACATCGGCCTGTAAGGTGACAAAAGTACAGATTCCCTGTCCCTTGATGTCATGCGGCATTCCGACTACCGCAGCCTCTGCTACCGCCTCATGTGCAACCAGAGCACTTTCAATTTCGGCTGTGCCTAAACGGTGACCTGAGACGTTGAGGACATCATCCACACGGCCAGTAATCCAATAGTAGCCATCTTCATCACGGCGCGCACCATCACCAGTGAAATAGCAGTTTTTAAAGGTGGAGAAGTAGGCTTCAATAAAGCGCTTTGGATCACCCCAGATGGTCCGCATCTGGCCTGGCCATGAGTCTTTAATCACCAGATTGCCCTCATTGGCACCCTCCAGCTCATTGCCCTCACCATCAACAAGGGCTGGCTGCACGCCAAAGAATGGGCGAGTTGCCGAACCAGGTTTCAGTGCAGTTGCGCCTGGCAATGGTGAGATCAGGATTCCACCCGTTTCAGTCTGCCACCACGTATCCACAATCGGACAACGGCTTTCACCAACGACTTCATAGTACCAGTTCCACGCTTCTGGATTGATTGGCTCACCAACTGAACCCAACAGGCGCAGACTGCTGCGGTCACTTTCACGCACATAGGCATCACCCTCACGCATCATGGCGCGAATGGCGGTTGGTGCAGTATAGAGGATGGTGACATTGTGCTTGTCAATCACATGGCCGATACGCGCCCATGTTGGATACTGTGGAATCCCCTCAAACATCACCGTTGTGGTGGCATTGCTGAGTGGGCCATACAGCAGGTAGCTATGGCCTGTAATCCAGCCCACATCTGCGGTACACCAGTACACATCATCCTCTTTAAGGTCAAACACTTCCCTAAAAGTGGTGTTGACATAAACCAGATAACCACCCGTGGTATGTAGCACCCCTTTTGGCTTGCCTGTTGAACCAGAGGTGTAAAGGATGAAAAGTGGGTCTTCCGCCTTCATCGGCTCAGGTGGACAGTGCTCATCCACTTCCATAATGGCAAGGTGATACCAGATGTCACGCGCCTCATTGAACTGAATCGGGTTGCCTGTACGGTGCACCACAATTACGTTCTCTACACTGTCCGTTCCCTGAATGTCCAGGGCGGCGTCAACATTTTCCTTCAGTGGAATCAGTTTGCCACCACGCATTCCCGCATCGGCGGTAATCACCAGTTTGGCTTGGCTGTCCTCAATACGGCTTGCCAGTGAATCAGGCGAGAACCCCCCGAACACCACACAGTGCACCGCACCAATGCGGGCACATGCCAGCATGGCAATCGCCGCTTCAGGCACCATTGGCATGTACAGCACCACACGGTCACCTTTCACCACACCCTGTTTTTTCAACACATTGGCAAAACGGCACACCTCATCATGCAACTCGGCAAAGGAGATGATTTTATGGCGTGATGGATGGTCACCTTCCCAGATAATGGCAGGTTTTAATGGATTATCCTTGAGATGACGGTCCAGACAGTTTGCGGAGACATTCAGCTCACCATCAGCAAACCATTCAATCTTGAAGTCATCCTGACTAAAACTGGTATTCTTGACCTGGGTAAAGGGCTTAATCCAGTCAATCTTTTGCGCTTCTTCCGCCCAAAATGCTTCAGGCTGCTCAATGGAATGCTGGTAACGTTTGAAATAGTCTGCTTCTGAGATTCTTGCCGTTTCTTTGAATTTATCAGGCACTGGGTAGATTTCTTTCATAGCTCACTTCCTTTGTTTTTTATTTCATACCCTAGATGATCACATCTATTCTTCTGGTATGTTTTGTTCTCTCTTGCAGTATGGACACGATTGACAAGAGCAGACAATGCGGCTTTGGTCGTAGGAATGTTACGATCGGTTTATTTTCAAAAATTTACTCAAAATAATTTAAATTTGAACTGCTTGTCTATGCTTTTTGTTTTTAAAATAAGTGATTATTTTGATCATTGCCCATACCTTAAAAGATTTAATAAACAAAAAATAGGAAAATATGATGTTGAATCCCCCAATCTCCTCCCAGCCACATCCCATCAATGACCATCCCTTATCCGCCAAGGGACGCTTTAACCGACTCAGCTATCTAGGCTGGTATAGCCTGCTCAGCCTGACCTGCATGGCGATTTTGATCTTCCTGATGCTGTTCACTGGCTTTGTCAGTATCTACAATGTCAATCTGGACACACCGATGTTGTCCGCCTTTCCAGGCCTTACGGTGTTCACCATGATTGCATTGTGGTTTGCAACGGTTTATTTCCAGATCGTTTTCCTGATTCGCCGTCTGCATGACCTCAATAAAACAGGCTGGCTCAGCCTGCTGCTGCTCGTTCCGATCATCCAGTTACTGTTTACCCTATATGTGCTGCTTGCACCAGGTACGCCCTATCGCAATGATTATGGCGATGTCCGCCCATCCAGCACTTGGGAAAAGCTGCTGGCATGGATCATGATTATCCTGAGTATCTTGATGATGCTGTTTATCTTCGTGTTTTTTTATTACTTTGCCAGCCCAGACTTATGGAAGGGGCCAACACAAATAATCCAGAACACTACTGGATACTTCTAGGTTTCCAGAGCATAAGTGGAGTGAAACAACAACTGAACTTTACATGCATATTTGCGATAAATTCATTATGATTGCTTCCCTTTCCATTCCCACTTTGCGAAATAGAGATTTTTCTGTGGCAAATGAACAAACAACACTGACCAATGTCGCCAAGGACACAGGTGAACTGATCCAGCAGGCAGGTGCCAAAACCACGCAGACTGTATTGGCCCATACTGAAAAATACCATGATGCCTATACCACGATTGACAAGATCATCGACAGTTTCTGGCAACGGGTTCCCTATATTTGCATCGCCATTGCGGTGTTTATCATTTTCTGGTTACTTACCAAGCTTTTTAAATTTTTTGTGAACAAAACACTGAGTAACCGATCATATGCAAAACAGAATTTGGTTTTAGTCCTACACCGCGTTGGTGGGACGTTCATCTTATTCTTTGGGTTCCTAATTGCACTTGTCATCGCCATTCCTGGGTTTACCCCAAGTCAGTTGATCGGGGCGCTGGGGATTGGTTCGGTCGCCATTGGTTTTGCATTTAAGGATATCTTCCAGAACCTACTTTCAGGCATTCTGATTTTACTGGGAGAGCCTTTCCGAATTGGTGATGCGATCATTGTCAATGGTCTGGAGGGGGTTGTAGAGGATATCCAGATTCGTGCGACTTTTTTACGTTCCTATGATGGCCGCCGTATCGTAATACCTAACGCAACAGTGTATACCAGCCCTGTGACTGTCAATACAGCCTATCAGCAACGTCGCTGCGAATTTATTGTCGGTATTGGCTACGATGATGATGAACAAAGGGCAAAACAAATCGTGCTGGATATCTTAAACAATGACCGTAATGTTCTCAGCCAGCCACCCTTCTCAGTCAATGTGACCGCCTTGGCAGACTTCTCTGTTAATCTTACCGTTCGCTGGTGGATCAACACCACTGAAACCGACATTCTGTCATCAACCAGTTCTATTCAGGCACAGGTAAAACAGGCCTTTAATGCACAAGAGATTAATATCCCCTATCCAATTCAGGAGCTTAAAGTCCAGCAAAATAGTGCTCGACTGCCTTTTGATACACAAAACTCAGATAAACAATCGACCTAAAATCGAAGAGACTGCGGTCTCTGTACGCAAAATTCGGTTGCCAAGGCTCATGGCCTGGCAACCATTTTTTTGCAGCAAATCGACTTCATAGGGAATAAAGCCGCCTTCTGGGCCAACAATTAAGTGACATGAATGTTGAATCGCATAAGGCATCTGCTGTTCTGCATAAGGGTGTGCGACATAAGCAGGTTTCTGATCCGAAATAAATGTAGGCAAAACATCTTCAACAAAAGGTTTAAAGCGTTTATACAATTGAATTTCAGGTGCAATCGTGTCGCCTGCTTGCTCTAAACCTAAAGTCACATAATCATCGAGTTGCTGTAAAAATGGGCTTTGCCAATAGCTTTTATCCACTCGATAACTATGAATCAAACTGATTCGTTCCACACCTAAAGTCACCGCATCCATGATGATACGGCGTAACACTTTAGGACGTGGCAAAGCAAGAATCAAATGCACAGGTAACTTTGCTGGGATTGCTTCAACCTGAATTGGTCTTATGCGAATCTGTTGCTCAGAAACAGATATTACTTCCGTAAGATAGCGTTGACCATTACGCACGCCGACTTTTAAAGTATCACCACAATTCAACTGAATATGCTGTTGTAAATGTTGGAGTTGACGTTGATTTTGAATCTGCCAGATATTATCTGTTGTCGTGATTTGATTAGGTTCAAGTAAAACAATATTCATGACAAGGCTTTAAATTCTAAATAATGATCAATCAATTGAATATGCTTTTGGAGTGAGCCTTTATTTCGTTGCAGAACCAATTCGGCCTGTTCAATCAATTGCTGAGTCTGTATTCGGTCATCAAAACAACTCAAAAGTTGCTGTACCACTTGTACAGCATCTGTTCCAATCAAAATTCCGTGTTCCGCTACAAACTCATCCACGATACTTTGGAAATTAAAATAGCGTGGGCCAATCACAGTCGGTACATCTAAAACCATCGGTTCTAAAATATTATGTCCGCCACCTGGCTCATTCAATGAACCACCAACAAAACAAGCTTGGCTGAGTGCATACCATAACCACATTTCACCCATACTATCGGCTAGAAAAACCTGTGTATCAGTTTGAATTGGCTGTTTAAGACTACGGCGTTGCGTATTTAAATTTAAACTTTGACAAATTTTATACACCTCATCAAAACGCTCAGGATGACGTGGTACCACAATACAGAGCAAATTTGGATTTGAATTTAAATGTGGTTGTAATTGTCCTAATAAATTTTCTTCTTCAGGTGAATGTGTGCTAGCTAAGGTAATCACCTGACGATTTAGCAATTGCCAATCTTGTTTTAACTGTTCAGCTTTTTTTACATAAGATTGCGGTGCTGTAATATCAAATTTAATATTACCAACCACCTGACTCTTGGCTTGATCTAGCCCCAAATCCACATAACGCTGTTGTGTCGCGATGTCCTGAGCTAACAACCATGTGAGTTGCTGCAACATCGGCTGTGTTAAACGACGAACTTTGCCATAACCTTTGGCTGATTTTTCTGAAAGACGAGCATTCAATAAGATACATGGGATTTGTTGTTGCTTCGCTTGTGCGATCAAATTCGGCCAAATCTCAGTTTCAACTAAAGCGAGTAGCTTCGGCTGATATAGCTCAAAAAATTGTTTCAGTAATGGCTTTTGATCAACAGGCAAATACACCGCCTGAAAAAGTGCTGGATATTTTTCGGAAAATAAACTCTTGGCTCTGGCTTGTCCTGTCTTGGTGGTAT
>CAZKJI010000011.1:0-21977 GCA_964553005.1 uncultured Acinetobacter sp.
AACTCATGACTCAATAGGATTGCAGGGACTTTTTCTGACGTCTGTGCAGGTGCATACACTTCAACTTCGATTTTACGTGTCGGTAATGTAATTGTTTTTATTTCCATTTCAGCTATCCATTTTTTTAAATCGCTTTTATATTATTTTTGACAATATTAATTGTCAAATAAAAAAGGGCATCAATAGATGCCCCAGCTAAGATTAGAGTGAATTTTTAAAATTTCAGTATACCATTGGCAGTTAATATTTTCGTTGGATCAGCTTGTTGAGAAAGTTTTACATCTTTAAATGTTAATGTACGGTTTGCTGTGTCCAAACTTAATCCAGGGCATACCGAAGTTTCCGAAGCATATGTTCCACATTGATACCAAGTCATTGAACCTAGTACAAATGAGATATAACTAGCAGTCGCATTAGCTTTGGTAATCGTTATACCATCCTCTAGTGGTGGATTTGCTTTATGGGCGAACTGTACATTTACAGTTTGATTAGATGCGTTAAACTGCCCAACTCTTGGTGTCGCCCATACAGTTGAGTTATGTTCGAATATCAATGGCGAAGCTAATCCAGTAATGGTGATACAACCCCATTGATTAGTACTCTTTGCACAGCTTGTAGCAGGTGTCGGTGTTGTCTGCTGACTATTATCTAAATACATCAACAAACTATTATTTTTAACTGTTAGATCTTGCGTTGTCCCACTGACTGCTTTTAATACAGTATTATTAAAATAGAAGCTTTTTGCAGGTTTGGAATTGATCTGTCCATCTTTTACGGTTACACCATTACAGGCAGGATTTGTTCCCACACCACATGCCCAAGCATAACTATTATTTTCAACAGCAACACTTTTCACAACTGAATTTTCAACCGTGATTTTTACATTTTCTTTTTTATCAGCATTAAAAAATGTATAAATATCAGGTGATGTAATTGCAACTGAACTTGACTTACTAAAGCTACAGAAATCATTCGGGGCATTCTTAAAGCCAAGCTTATCATCCGCACCATTTGACTCGCAAAGTTGTGGAGAGGCTGTGGTTTTTTCACCATAAAAACCTGTAAAATCTGCACTTTCCGCAGAATAATATTTACCTGTATTGTCTTTAAATAGTGTCACATATCCCTTGTCAGTAATTACATAATAATTTGTACCATTTCGCTGAACGTTTGCACCGCAAACTTCTGCAATGGTTGCAGTTGTGCCTTTTGCAATAACTTTTCCTGTCGCTGCATTCAGATTCAAGACCACTGTACCTTTATCACTGTAATCACCGCTATAGCTCGTCAAATCACTGAGTTTGCCTACAGGTAGTTTCTTGCTGGCACAGGTTTCTGTTACTGGGGCAGGAGTTACAGGAACGAAATCAGGAACTGCTGCCACATCTCCTGCTTTTACTTTCTGAATCAGGGCAGCGTAGTCTTTAATTGTTGCTTGATTGGCAGCCAATGACGCTGCAAAGGCATCCAGAACCTTATCAAATGCATCATCAATTGCAAATTTAGTTGTTAATAGGTCAAAGTTTTCTGGTAATACATAACCATCTGCTTTGAGTTGCTTGGTTAAATTATCTACCGCAGTTTTCAGTGTGGTTTCTAAAATCGGTTGATAGGTTTTGTACCAGTCACTTGGCGTTTGTGAGCTTGCCAAAGCCAGAGCAAGATCAGTAAATGGTGTAATATTGACATTACCCGCTTTTGCAGCATAACCATGCAAGGTTTGGGTATCTGATGCTTTCACTTCCAATGCACAAGGTAGTTTAGTGCTATCCACCTGCCCTGACCATTCCCCCTGTTCATTGGTTTTAACCTCATTTTTAAACCCAGTGCCATCTTTACAACTCGCTGTGACACTGGCATTTTTAATCGCTGCCCCAACAGCTGCTGTTCCAGCTAAATTACTGTAGGTTGTGGTCGGTGTTGGTGATGTATTACTGTGCTGATCATCGTCATCATGACATGCTGTCAGTAACACACTGGCAGCAATACAAGCACTCAATAAACTTTTTTTTAACATACGAACCCCATTCGTTATTTCATCCCTTTCGTGATGACAGTAACGTTTTTAGGGTTTTCTGTGTATCCCCAGTTCAGGGGGATAGCCTAAAATCTATTTTGACTTCAAAAACTTGCTTACAATGTGAATATTCAGTCAGTTGTGATACTTCTTCATACACGCTAAGGTATAGGCTGTATTTATATCATCATGAGTTATTGCCATGTCACCTCATCATGCCTACCCACTTTTAGTCAGTGAACAGGATTATCTTGATGGCGAATTGCTGACTGATATTAAACATGAATATATTCATGGCGAAGTCTATGCAATAGCTGGGGCAAAAGCGGCACATAATCATATTGTCAGTAATATATTCAGCCTTTCATATGCATTTCAAAGGAAAATCTTGCAGTTCTATGATGTCAGATATGAAAGTCAAAATTGACGGCTGTTATTTCTATCCTGATGTACTGGTTGATTGTTCAGATTTAGCAGATGACAGTGTTTTTACAGAAACACCGACCATTATTGTTGAGGTATTGTCTAAATCCACGCGCCAGATTGACCGTGTGATCAAACGTGAAAAGTATCTACAGATTCCGACCCTACAGGAATATATCCTGATTGAACAGGGTATTGCCGAGATTGAAGTAGTATGTCGTAGTCAAAACTGGCAATCTCATTTCTACTATTTGGGAGATCACATTACACTGAACTCAATTGGTTTAAGCATTTCAGTTGAAGATATTTATGACCGTGTCAAAAATGAAGATGTCGTGACATGGCTAGAGAAGAAAGCCTTAGCAGAACAAAACGTATCAAATTAAACCATATTGCTGTGCCAGCAATGCTGCTTCAGCACGGGATGAAATATGCAGTTTTTGATAAATTGTCTTGATATAGCCATTTATGGTATGGCCAGATAATTTTAATTCGTAGGCGATTTCAGCGACCTGATGTCCTTTTGCAATATAGACAAGCACCTGTTTTTCCCGAGTTGTTAAAGTCAATGACTGTATGGCCTGTTGCTTTTGTTGATTGAGCTGTTCATGTGTTTTGACATAATTGAGCAGTTTCTGCGTCATGCTTGGGGAAAAGGCATGGATTCCAGCAATCAGGTTTTTCAAATGCTGCTGAAATAGAGTGGGTTCAAGGTCTTTCAGCAAGTACCCTTTTGCACCATGACAAATAGCCTCAAACAGATATTGGTCATCTTCAAAAATTGTCACCACCACACTCAAGGTATTGGCAGAATGTTGTTCCAGCCAGTCAATCACCTCTGTTCCCTTTCCATCAGGCAAGGAAAGATCAATCAAGGCCAGATCATAATGTTGTGACAATAATGACTGTTTTGCTTCCTTTACACTATAAACCTGCTGGATACGAATGCCTGCAAAGGTTTCAAGCAACATCTGTTTCATCCATGCATTGACTTCCAGTATATCTTCTAAAATCAATGCCGTTTGAATCATATTTACACCCATCTTATATATTTACATCCATTACTTTTTGCCACAGTCACGATAATGGAAAAATCAACTCTACCCTTGAACCTTGTGTTTCTGGCAGCCTCTGAAAATGCAGGGTTGCCGAAAGTTCAGTTACACGTTCCCTCAGGTTTTTAAGCCCATTCCCCTCAAGCTGATTAGTTTGACCATCAAATCCAGCACCATCATCACAAATGACTGAAACCAGTTGTGAGTCAAGCAAACTAATGTCAATCGTCACTTTTTGCGCATTGGCATGCTTCATTATATTACTGATGATTTCCCGAAGCATAGAAATATAATGCCTGTATTGTGCATAACTCAAGGTAATGGGTGTGTCTGCAAGGTTTTGTTGCCAATTTAGTTCTATCCCACAACTTTGCAGGCGAGTCGCAACCTCATATTCAAACTCCTGCAAAATCACATTTAACTCAACCCCTGTACCTAACAGACCATTGACGATGGTACGCATTTCGGCAATCGCCTGACGAATGGCCTGCTTGGCTTGATCCACATCTTTCTGATACAGACCCGATAATAGTTTTGCCCCCAGATCATCGTGCAAATCTCGGGCGATACGGTGTCTTTCCTCACGCACACCATTGTCATAGGCAACACGGCTTTCCACAGCCTGAGCTAAAAACGGCAATAAATTCTGGATCAGTTGCTGGTCATATTCACTAAACAAACGGCGGCCTTGCTGCGGATAGCTGAGACGCATCGCCGCCAGCCCTGCCACCTGTGGGATATAGAGCACCAGTCCATTGTCTTCGATTTGGCTATGATTTGTCTGTTCACTTATCTCAAGGTTTAAAGGCTGAAACAGGTCATTCAACAAGGCTTTCCACTGTAACTGGCGTTCCTGCTCATTCACCGCAAAGCTGACCTGCAAGATTCGTTCAAACAGTTCGCTGTCGGATAACTTTTTGCGTTGTAACAGGCGTGCCTGTAGCCAGCCACGGACAGGCAACCAAACCAGACCACAAATCAGGATGGCCAGACTGAGTGACATAAGTGGGCTTAACATCATCACCAGAAAGGCATCCAGCAACACCAGTAAAATCGCTCCTGCCAGCCAGTACAGAATTCCGAATGCCCAACGGTCCAGACTAAATAACTGATAGCGTTTTAAGCCAATCGCAATACCAATAGTCACAAACAGGAAGAAACCGAACGAATAGCCTTGTGACATATTAAGCTGAATATCAAGTAGCTGGGTACTCTGAACCAAAAATACAAATGCGCCGCTACTGACCAGAATCCATAAGGCAAACCAGCGCAATGCCACTTTTGCCCGTGGATCATGTCGGTTTGCCCGCCATTGCCAAACCATACATAAAATTGCGCCGAGCATTTGCAGGGTAACAGGTAAATCGCCCCCCATGCTTGGTTCAGGCAAAAGAAATAAGGTATCAAGCAACCACCAACCAGAGAAAAATATCGGTATTGCCCACAACCATTGGGTTCTGATCAACTGCTTTGGGTACACCAAGAATAGACTGATTAATGCACAGCCATATAGCAATGCACCACCCGTATTGATTGCGACCAGTACCCGAAATAATTCGGCATTTAAAGCCAGATCACGGGTGCTATAGATGGCTGCGGAAAAGGCAAATACGGGATAGGCCGCATTGAGTAAGGCAAAAACACGGGGGGCGATTTCATTGGGACGCAATGCCCAAATCCAGCAGCCCAGCAAAAATCCAATCGAACTGACAGCAAGCTGAAACCAAAACTCAAAAGGTAAATCCCGAAGCGTTCGTTTAGGCTGAATATTGACAGGATATGGCGTTGAGCTTGAATGATCGCCTGAATGCAAAAATATTTGCTGATGCTGGCTCATCAGTTGATGAACTTGGCTCTGCTTGATAAAAAATTGCTGCATTTCAGGATAGGTTGCAACAAAATGGGGGTCTTCAGTAAAGTCATTTGCGTTTAGCTGTATTCGGTTCTGCCCACCTGCTGATGAAATCGCAACTGAATCCACATCCTGTAATATCAATCGCTCCCCGTCAAATACCGAAATTTTTTGGCGTTCTTTGACTTCAAAGCGTAAATGGCTACTGGGCTGATTTACCGCACAATAGATGACCGCAACAAGGGCCAACGACAACCCTAAAATGGCATAAAACAACCGATCCGCTGGTGTTTTGCGACGCAAAGCCATATATCACCACAATATGAGTATCCTTTCTGTGAACTAATGATAATCCAGAACATGTAAAAAAGGATGCTGAGACAGCATCCTTTTTTACAAAAACAATGTGTTATTCAATGTTTAGCATACTGCTCAAGGTTTCAGATACATTTTTCGATTTCACTTTAGGCTGCAACGCCTTAAGCGCCTGTTGCACCTGACTACGTTGTGGTTCGGCTAAAGTATACCAACGAGACAGTACTTGTAATAAACGCGAACCTAAAATTGGATTTTTCTCATCCAAATAAGCGGCAAGCTCAATGAAATGATCGACACCAAAGCTCCATGTATTGACTGGATTTGCAGCTAGTCCACCACTCACTGCACGGATACGGTTCGGTGTTCCCAAATCATAATCGGCGTGCTTAGTCAGATACTCAATCGTTTCCGCTGTCGCACATGGATTCGATGCTTGGATGCTAAACCATTGATCTAAAGACAAGGCTTCATCTTTAAAACGCTTATAGAAATCTGCAAGTGCAGCTTGCGCTTGTGGCGCATCATTCCAGACCAAAACGCGTAATGCCCCTAAACGTTCAGACATATTGCCTGTTTGTTGATATTGGGTATAAGCCAAATCAAACACAGATTCATCACCTTGACGCGCCAACATATTCAAGGTGATATTTTTCAATGAACGCACGCCCATTGCCAAAGAGAACTCTTTTTGCTGGTCTGGATCTAAGGCCAAATAGGTGTCTTTCCAGAATGAGCCTAAATCACGTGCTAAATGATCCAGCACAGCTTCACGCTTCTCTCGAATCAATTCAGGCTCATAGTCTTGATCAATACGACTGCCTAAATAGTTTTCACTTGGTACATCAAATAAACGTGATGCCAATAACGGATCTTTATTTACTAAGTCAGGCAAGGTATTTTTAATTGCCTGAATATAGGTATCCACCTTATGGTCTTCTAAAAGAATACGTTCCAATAAAGTTTGTGTCGCTTGCCATTGGTTAAAGCCATTGGTTTCATGCTGAATCAAGAAGGCAAGATCATCATTGGAATAATCAAAGACTAAATTCACAGGGGCAGAAAAATTACGTAATAACGAGGCAACAGGTTGCTCAGTCACCCCTGTAAATTCAATTGTTGCTTCATCTTGATCAAATAAGTACACGCCATCTTTGACCTCATTCACAAACAGATCAGTGCTGTGCAAGGTATATTGCTCACCTGTATTGGCATTAAATAATGCCAAAGCCACAGGAATTGGCACTGCTTTGAGGTTTGGATATTTTGGATGTGCTTTCAAGCTTTGTTTGAAGCTTAAACGATAAGTCTGTGCAGCAGCATCATATTCACCTTGAGCTTCTAACTTTGGTGTCCCCGGTTGGTTATACCATGTGAGGAAGTTAGAGAGATCAACACCTGAACCTGCACTCAATGCCGCAACCCAGTCTTCAACTGTAACGGCTTGACCATCATGACGCAGAAAATATTCATCTGTGCCTTTACGGTATTTTTCTTTCCCCAATAAAGTTGCCATCATGCGATTGATTTCAGCACCCTTCTCATACACTGTCGCGGTATAGAAGTTATTGATTTCAACAAAATGGTCTGGACGAGGTGGATGTGATAATGGTCCTGCATCTTCAGGGAATTGATGCGATTTCAATACCGCTACATCATCAATTCGTTGTACGGCCGCTGATTGTAAATCCTCAGAGAAAGACTGATCCCGGAAAACCGTTAAGCCTTCTTTTAAACACAACTGGAACCAGTCACGACAGGTAATTCGGTTGCCTGTCCAATTATGGAAATATTCATGTGCAATTACAGATTGAACTCGCATAATCGCAGCATCAGTGGTGTATTCCTCATCGGCAAGTACACAAGATGTATTAAAGATATTTAAACCTTTATTTTCCATTGCACCCATGTTGAACTGACTGACCGCGACAATCATGTAGTTATCGAGATCATACGGACGACCATAGTGTTCTTCGTCCCAACGCATCGAATGCTTTAATGCTTCCATTGCGATGTGACATTTTGGAATATCTTTATCGATTGCATAAATTTCAAGAGAAACATCACGACCTTCTGATGTGGTGTAACGATCTTTCAGTACCGCCAAATCACCAATCACACAGGCAAATAAATAGCTTGGCTTTTTGGTTGGATCTTGCCAAATTGCAAAATGACGACCTTCCCCAGCTTCACCCGTTTCCAACAAGTTACCATTTGCAAGCAATATAGGATATTTCTTATCTGCTTCTACCCGTGTCGTAAACTCAGCAAGTACATCTGGACGATCTGGATAGAAGGTGATTTTACGGAAACCTTCAGGTTCATTTTGGGTAACGAATAAATCACCCGCCTTATATAAACCTTCCAGTTGGGTATTAGACTCAGGGTGAATGATCACCTGAGTTTGAATAATGACCTCATCTGGTGCATCGGTGATCGTTAATTGCTCTGTATCTAACTCATATTGATCGGCAGTTAATAATTCACCGTTGAGTTGAATAGATTTAAGTTCTAAATCACGTCCTAATAAGATTAAAGCACCTGCCGCTTGTCTCTTCATCACTAATGTTGAATCAACAATCGTATGATCATCATAGACTTGTATATCTAAGTTGATTGATTCAACTAAAAAAGATGGTTTTTGATAGTCTTTCAAATAAATGGTTTGATCTGCTTGTACAGGAGGTTGCGCCGCAATATTCATCAGTAATCCTTAATCTTTCATCATGTCGTTAGATGGTCTTGTTGGCAAGACTTCTTGATTTGCAAATCATACGCCAACTTATAAATCCTGTCTTTAGAACCACAGTATCACTTTGATTAGTTTTATTGGGTTTGTATAAACGAATTTCAAATTTAAACGTTGAATCAACTTATCGTTTAGACAAAATTACAACACTGTTTTCCATTCTTAAATCAAAAATACAAAAGCAAATGTCACTCATCGACTAACTTACATTTTTTTGCTGTGTTTAACATTTTGTGCACGGTTATTGCTTAATGATATATGCCAATGTAGGTATATAAAATAACAAGCGAGGGTTACTATTATGGAATTAAAAGCACATCTGTATCGTCTAGAAAATATTAAGGCAATCCATGATCTTGCTGCCGCGGGCATTGATCATCATGTGATTTCAGTATTCTTATCAGCGGAGGGTATTGATCTTAGCGCCCTAGAAGTTACCAATATCGTGAATACCTATGATGTGCTTGGAAAAGAAAAAGTACCAAGCAAAAAAGTGCAGGCACTTATCAACGCCAAAAAAATCGGTCAGGAGGACGAAAATATACCGTGCCCTGTTTAGTTTACCCAATAAAAAAACCTCGAATCTGAAATTCGAGGTTTTAGTCAAATTAAAACTAAGGATTTGGGCTATCAGTACGAATCCACACTTGTGTACGACCTAGTGCAGAAATACCTACATATCCACGCAGACGTAAACGTTTACCGTCAGCACTTAAGTTCGCCTTGCCTTTATAGATTTTACCGCTCTTAGGTTCTAACACACGACCATCCATGTACAAATTTGGATTTTTTTCATCTTGTTTAAACCCCAAAAATGTTTCCATACCAACTAATGGTTTATTAGTATATGGAGGAGGACATTTTGTACAATGGGTTAATGCCACACCACCAGGAGCAGGGTAACGATAAAGAATTTTTCCATGAAACGTCCCATCGGCACCTTTCTTAATTTCATAAATCGAAAGCTGCTCACCTGTACGATCATCAATACTTTTCCAGTAACCCTCAATCGATGCAGCAAAACTTGTCACGCTTGCAAAAGCAATAGCCCAACCCACGATTCCTTTCATGAGTACACGATTTAACATATTATCTCCGTTAACTTTAAATAACACTTCGTACTTATCAGACTTGATTAAAATTTTATTCATTAAATCAAGTTTATCTTACCCTATACCAGCAGGTTTTTTATAGTTAAATCAGCTTAAATACAACTTAATATTTAGACTCATGTTTAAGGGTTTGCACTATCTGTACGAATCCAGACCACGGTGCGGCCCAGTGCAGACACTCCCATATAACCACGCATGCGCAGGCGTTTACCCTCACCACTTACCACAGCCTTACCTTTATAAATTCGCCCAGATGTAGGTTCCAACACTCGACCATCAATATAAGTATCTGCCTTAACTGGATCTTCCCTGAATCCAGACAAAATCTCCAAACCCAGAATAGGTTTATTTGTATTAGGCGCTGGACATTTGGTACAGTTTGTAAGTGCAATGCCCTGTGAGTTTGGATAGCGATAAACAATTTTTCCATGATAACGACCATCATTTCCTTTACGGATTTCAACAATTGACAGTTGTTCACCTGTACGTTCTTCAATACTTTTCCAGTAACCTTCGATAGAGGCTGCAAAAGTTGTGAGGCTGGCACAAGCGATAGAAAATCCTACAATGGCTTTTATGAGCATACGATTTAGCATAGAAACACCGTCATTTAAAAAGAAACACATTTATCTTTATACAACCAATTTTATATAACTTATCACATTTTTAAATCAACTAACTTTGACGCTCCAGTACGAAGTTTTGTTGATTTGCATGTTCCGTTCGAATCCAGACCTGAGTACGCCCCAGAGCAGAAATCCCCATGTAGCCACGCATACGCATACGTTTGCCGTCAGCACTGAGTTGTGCCTTGCCTTTATAGATATTTCCTGTTTTAGGCTCTAAAACACGACCATCAATATAGTGATTTGGGTTGTTTGGGTCTTCTTTTAACCCCCAGGCAATCTGGAGACCCAGAATGGGTTTATTTTTGAAAGGTTCAGGGCACTTGACACAGTTGGTCAGTATATTCCCACCTCCTGGAACAGGATAACGATAGACAATGGTTCCTGTATAAGTGCCATCAGGTTTCTTTTTTACTTCTACGATTGAGAGTTGCTCACCTGTACGATCATCAATACTTTTCCAATACCCCTCAGGAGTTGCGGCAAAAGTGGCTGTTGAGAGCAAGGCTAAAGAAATTCCCATGATTCCATTCATGAGTGAGTTTTTTTGCATAAAACGCTCCGTAATGCAAAATAGATCCATTATATATATGTATTACAATGTGGATAGACAGTCAAGACAACGAAAGGTTAATTGACTGTGCAATATGTAAGAAAAATCGACTTAATTCATATAACAAGAAGATGATATTGAAAGGATGGCGCTGTCTGTTCTAATCCACACCACTGTAGGGCACAAAGCAGAAATCCAACATGGCCACGCATAAAGAGACATTTACCATCTGGCTTAGGCGTGCTTTACCTTTATAGGTTCGTCCCGCCTTGCTCTCAATTACCTTTCCATCCATATTGAGCTATTACCCTAATCGGCGCAGGAGCCTACCATAATTTTAAAAATCCAGACGAATAAATTCATCCTTTGATGGTGTTTCCCTCTATCAAGCCTCATTTTGAAACTACTTTTTAACGATATAAACTTTGCATCATTCCTACCGCCCAGCATGTATAATCTTTTTTTTTATAAGTATGGGTTAGGCATCAATGGAGTTACAGATTCTACAAAAACAGTTAGATGAAAGTAGCCCTTGCCCACTGTGTCATGCTTCTATGTATTGGATTGAAGCGGAGCAATACGCACATGAGCTACAATTTCATGAATGTAGCCACTGCCAGCATCGCGTTTTTAAACAGGACAGCAACCTAAATTGTCATTGTGCCTCCTGTACAGCACAGCGCAAAAAACAGACCCAACAAACGCGATTGCAGGAACAGCGTAAACACAAGGTAAAAGATGAGGTCATTTATAGCCTTGATCAGCTCAGTTTTCTAAATAAGTTATTCCTGCTTAGCCTACTGGATCAGTATGCGCGTGAGGATGTGCAGCATGATGAACTCATCCACTGGAAAAATTGCAAATATCATGAAATTACGCCAAATTACTTATTTCAAAACCATCTTGTTCAGGAACTGTTAAAAGCAGGCATTTTAAAACCGCAAGATTCAGGCATTGAAACTGAGCATTATTACCTGAATGTCCGTCTGGATGGTTATGCTGACCCAAGTCTGTTCAGCATTACACAGCAACTACGACACTGGTTTTATGAAAACCTGAGTTTGGGTATTCCATTCCAGACCACGGATGAAGTGAAAGATAGTCTTTACCTTGTTCTATATCAGGAAATTGTTCAGTTTATGCAGTTTTACTGCCGTACCTGGGGCATCCAGATTGCAGGGAATCGACATTTTCAGAGTTTCTGTTATCGCTTGATGGAAAGCCTTGCAGTGGGACAGATTTACTATTTAATCCAGACTGCACTGGAATATCTGTACAAACAAAAGGCATTGCAGCCCCGAAATGACAAGTTTATCAATACCAACCTGCTCAAAAAGACGCTGGAACAGTATCGGGAACGTGCCTTGACTGAGCGCTGGGAAACCTCCACCTTACCAAGACCACATAATATTCCATTGAGTAAAATGAGCGAGATTCTGCTGTTTAAGTTTCTTGGTTATGATGAGCGTATTTTTATACAACCTGTGTGGAAATCATGGCGTAAAATTGAACCACGCCTCAGTTTTTATTCTGTAAAACGTTGTATGTATTGTGGTTCAAATGACCTGATGGTGGATTACGATGCGAAAGATTATGTCTCGCTGATCTGCCGCCAATGCAAGCATCAAGACCACTATTTCACACGTTAAAGCTTTTAAGGATTTGCGATGTCATCAAAAGAACAACTGATTGAACAGATTATTCAGGCGTGGCATGACCTACAACGACAAACGCCTTTGGTTCAGTGTATAACCAATAGTGTTGCCAATAATTATGTGGCCAATATCCTGCTGGCGGCTGGTGCATCTCCAGCCATGATTGACAACCCATTTGAGGCGCAAAGTTTTACGCAAATCAGTTCCGCCTTAAGTATCAATGTCGGAACACCGACAACCGAACAAACGCAGGCCATGCTGATTTCGGCACAAACAGCGCAGCAACATCACGTGCCGTGGGTGCTTGATCCAGTGGGTTATGGTGCGGTTTTAAAATGGCGGAGTGAAACGGTTGACCAGCTTCTGCACTTTAAACCAAAGATTATTCGGGGTAATGCCTCTGAAATCAGCACACTTGCAGGCCGTCAGGCACAATCCAAAGGTGTTGACAGCACCCTCGATAGTCAGGATGTCTACGCTCAGGCAAAAAACCTGTTACACCACGCTGAATGTATTGCAATCTCAGGTGAATCGGACTACCTCATTTCCAGACAGCTTGATGCCGTGATTAAGGTGAATGGCGGGAGTGATTTGCAACCTAAAATCACTGCAACAGGCTGTGCCTTGGGAGCACTAACGGCGGCATATAGTGCCGTCAGTTCCCCACTTATTGCTGCACTTGCCTCACATACCCATTTCGCAATTGCGGGAAAGCTTGCCTATGATCAGGCACAAACCGTAGGCAGCTTTAACGTCATGTTTATGGATTATGTACACATGCTTGATGAAAACCTGATTCAGCAATATGTGGATATTGAAATCATTGAGGCATAAGATACGATCGTCATCGTACCCTATTCAATAAACAGCAAAGCTAAACGTACCTGATCATAAGCCATACGTGGACTGGTTGCCTCTACAATTGGACGCAACTTGATTGAGCCATCTTCAGTGAAATGTTCGGGATTTTGGCGCTTTTGCAATTTCTTATAGATTTTGCGTACTTCTTCCACCACCTCATCGCCAGGATGGGCCACTGAAATGTCCAGATTCTGTTCTTTGTGCAAACGTGCCAAATGATTGATGATGGTTGCAGGTGTCAACCCCCTTTCACTGGCAATATCCTCAATATCATACCCCTCTTCAAACAGCACCTTAGTTTCATCCAGAGTCGCGGTGGCATAACTTTGCTTTCCGCCCTTGCTGAGCTTTTTCTCATTACGGCTAATTTCAGTCGGATTTAACGTACCGCCACAATGACGGATAAATGCATTTTGCTGTGTGGTTAAGTCAACGTTTTCAAAATTGACTTCGGCTTCAGTAGAAAGTTCCTGAAAACGGCGATCCGCCTTAATGGCCAGACTGTCCAACTCCAAAGCCTGATCATTAAAACCCAATAGTTTTAAGCCATTCAGAGACTTTAACCGCGACAGGGCCACATAGCCCTGACCTTTTTCAAAGGTATGGGTCAGGTTGATTTCTGCGGCTTCCAGTGTCATGCCCTGACTTTTATGGATGGTGATTGCCCATGCCAAACGTAAGGGAATCTGCTGAAAACTGGCAATCACCTTGCCTGCCTCATTTTCAATCGACCATGTTTCTGGCTCAACCAATAGTGTTGTGCCATCAGTCAATTTTACTTTGGGTAAAATACCGTTCTGATCATCTTCTTCAAAACCAATCACTTCACCCAAGCTGCCATTGATATAACCAAGATCAAAGTTGTTTTTCACAAACATCACCTTGGCATGCTTTTTTAGGGTAAGTTCTTCAGGCGCACGTACAGACGATTTCAATGTTTCAATCAGCTTTTCATTACCATCCAGCACCGCATTAAACTGATGGCTTTCATTGTCAATCTCATTCAAATGTTGATAATTGATATTATCGACATCCATATTATGGGTATATAAACGGGTAAAGGTCTCGCCAATATTGTGCTGGCGTGATTGCTGTAACGCTCGGATATGCTCGGTTTGGATACTTTGCGCCCGAATCGCATTTAAAATCTGGTTGAGGATTTCATCATCCTGACGGTGTTGTTCGGTGAGATAACAGACCCGAAATTTTGCCTCAACCCACGCTTCCGACATAAAACAGAATTTATCCCGATTGGCTTCACCATTACGCCCAACGGGTGGCAACTGGAAAAAGTCACCAGCGACAATGACCTGAATACCGCCAAACGCCTCATCGCTCTCTTTAAAGTATTTCAGTACTTGATTGACCAAATTGAGCTGCTTGGCATGCAGCATTGAGATTTCATCAATAATCAGAACCTGCGCATTTTCCAGATGCTCTTTTAAATATTTACGCTCTTTCATACGCTTGAGATCATCATCACTCAAACTGTCTTTAATTCCAATACCCGCCCAGGTATGAATGGTCATGCCATTCATGTGGGTTGCGGCAATCCCTGTAGATGCAGTAATGGCAACAGGCACCTTGCGTGCCTTTAGATAATTAATGTATTGATTAAGCGTATAGGTTTTTCCTGCACCTGCTGAACCCGTTAAAAAAACATTTTCTCCAGCTTTCAATAGTTTCAGTGCAGTCTCTTGTTTCATAATTTCATCAGGTAAAAGTAGCAGCCCATAGCTTACCGATTTTTTCTTAAAAATAAAAACCTAAACCGACCTGGAAAACCGCTCATATCTCAGATTGCTATTGACATCCAGAGGTTTTCATTTAATGTGTTGATGAATGAATTTAGACTTTATATCAAAAATGAATACTTCAAATTTTTATACTTATCAACCAGATATCCTAGGGAATGGTTATCAGCAACTGACCCTGAACTTTGCTGATGATTATGATGGCAAAGTTGTTGCCACATTGGTTCGAAAAAAAGCTGCTCAAGCAACTAAAAAGGCTGTGTTGTACGTTCATGGCTTTACCGATTATTTCTTTCAAAAAGAAATGGCTGAACAGTTCAACCAGCATGGCTATGACTTCTACGCACTTGACCTTAGAAAATATGGGCGTTCCAAATTACCGCATCAAACCCTATATTACGTGCGGGATTTACGTGAATATGATGCTGAAATTAGCAAGGCACTAGAGATTATTGGTCAGGAAAACCATAATCAGGTATTGCTTGCTGGACATTCAACAGGTGGGTTGATCACAACCTTATATGCAGCACATTATCCTGACCATCGTCTGGTTAAGGCGTTATGGGCAAATAGTCCATTTTATGATTTCTTTAAGAGTATCATTGAGAAAAAAGTGGGCATTCCTTTGCTGAGTGAATTTGGCAAACGCTTCCCAAATGCCAAGTTTCCAAGTGGCTTAAATCCGTGGTATGTACCAAGTTTGCATAAAAAATTTCATGGTGAATGGGAGTTTAATCTGGAATGGAAACCTGAATCCATGCCATTTGTACAATTGTGCTTTGTTCATGCCATCCATGAAGCGCAAAAAGAAATCCATAAAGGGATTACACTGAATATTCCAGCCCTGATCATGCATTCACATCAATCCAAATACCCTAAAAAATGGGGAATTGATGCCCAGCAAAGTGATGTCATTCTTGATGTCAAAGACATGACCAATAATGCAAAAAAAATGAAAGGTGATATACAAACCTTATCAGTACACAATGGCTTGCATGATCTGGTACTTTCAGCCCCACCAGTACGGGAAAAAGTATACCAAGACTTATTTGCCTGGCTTGAGCAAAAAATGCCTTAACTGACTGCCAATATAGTGTCCTTATAAACCATGAATAAAATAGCGGCTTCCTTACCTAAAACAGTTTATGCAATTCAACATCTTGCGTTTGAGGATTTAGGTTCTCTGGAAGATGCTTTTTATCAACTTGGCTTCCGCGTCCGTTATTTCGAGGCAGGTGTTGATGATCTTGGCCCAGCGCTCAATTATGAGGGTTTAACCATCATTCTGGGTGGTCCGATTGGTGTTTATGAAACTGAGGACTACCCTTTCCTGATGGATGAGATTGAGTTGCTTAAACAGCGTTTGGCAGCCAATAAACCCACGATTGGTATTTGTCTAGGGGCGCAGCTGATTGCCCATGCGCTGGGAGCCAAAGTCTATGCAGGGCACCAGAAAGAAATTGGCTGGGGCAAACTGGAGATTCAGCCTGTTGCTGAAAATATTCTGGCAGCGCTTGAAGATACCCATGTGTTGCACTGGCATGGCGACACATTCGACTTACCAGATCATGCGACCTTATTGGCAAGTTCAGATGCTTATCCTCATCAAGCCTTTGCAATCGGAAAGCAGATTTTAGCCTTGCAGTTTCATCTGGAAGTGAGTCAACACAGTTTTGAGAAATGGTTGATTGGGCATACCTGTGAAATACGCCATGCCAATTTGTCTATTCCCCAGTTAAGACAGGATAATCTGCTTTATGCAGCCCAACTGCAAAATCAGGCACAGAAAATTATCCAACGTTTTCTGGAAAATATAAATCAGTAATCCAGAATACAAAAAGTCTGGATATTCCAGGCTTTTTGGTTTGAAGTATTTTATTCACCCTGTTGAATTGACTTCTGCATCTGCGCTACATTTTTCTTTTGCTGAGATGGCATATAATCAGGTTCATTGCTTACCGCAAGAAAGAAGAACACCAAAAACAAACACCCCAGTAAAATACTTATCCCAACCGCAAGATATGGAAATTTTGCCTGCTCTTGAGACATATCATCTGCTCCTGTTTAAATGCTGAAATTCAAAAATGCATCATCTACATCGTGGATAAAGCCCTGTAACTGGCACCATTTTGAATATGGGTTTGCATGTATTCGGCATAGACCGACAACTTTTCAAAAATATGCTCTGCATAAAACATATCCTCAATTAAATGTGCTGCCTGTTTCTGGCTAAACTGGCCCATCTGTGCAAGCAGTTGTGCATTCAGGTCCGCAAACAACGCACAAATATTTTTATGAAACTCATCTTTGTTTTTAAAAAACAATTTGCTGGTATTGATTCGTTCATCATTCACAATACTTTGTGCTTTATCACAGTAAATTACGTCAATTTTTATTTTTAGATAGTCCTGCAAAATTTGAATCTGGTCATGGTTTACAGCCAGATGCGTAATCAGAAAAAGATGGGAAATATCGGTTCGACACAGCGCCTTGACCATAGCCCGAAAAACAAAGTCCTCTTCTTTTTTCGGCTGTTCCACCAAATCCACATAAAGCTTTAGGCTCTGAAGCAGCTCTTCAATTTTTAAGTTGATGCTTTTTTCTGCCTGATAATATTGATTCAGAATGGCCAGAACAGAGGTCGAAATCGGTGTGGTATAAATCACGGGCTGATTTAAATTGGCAATAATAAATGGCGCAAATAAATAACCAAGATGATGGTCATTTTCCTCTATTTTTGATTGCACAATATAGGTGAGCTTTTCTTTGGAAAAGTCTCTTAATACCTTGCCCCTTAACAGGGTTGCTTCCAGATTGACATATTCGAGAGATAGCTGTTCCTGTACGGCTTGCGAAACCTCGCCATCCTGAAAAAGCTGGGTTATTGCATTAAGTTCTTTGGTTACAAACATCGCCCTACACCATTCAGCCAATATGATTGTCTTTTGATTAATTGCGCGTTTTGTTTAGAACTTAACAAGCTGCGGCATGATCAAAGCTATTGTGGAGCAGATATCAGTTGTTGAATAGCTACAGAGTATGGCTAAAAAAATATAACAGATGATTTATTTCCATCCCATCTGTTATAAAATTAGATAAATTACTCACAATACTCATAAACAGGTTCTCATTTTGGATTCAGTACCTTATGTATAAAGCAGAACAGTTAGCGCATAACCTGAAACTTCTCATTCAAAACGGGACATGGAAGCCGCACAGCAAACTGCCATCTTTACGTGAACAGGTACAACGCTCAGGCTTTAGCCTCATCACGGTCATGAACGCCTATCAGGAGCTGGAAGCTCAGGGATTGATTTATTCAAAAGAAAAGTCGGGTTATTTTGTGGCTGAGCAGAATCATATCCAGATTCCACAAGCTTATTCGGTGGTATCGTTAAACCCCAAAATTGAAATTAACTCACTGGTGTTCAAATACCTAAAATCAATTCAGTCTAAACAGGTCAGTCCTTTAGGCTCTGCATTCCCAGATAGCCAATTGCTCTATCCGCCCAAACTCATTCAGATCATGGGTCAGCTTTCCCGTAATCGACATAGTTATGATCAGACCAGCAACCTACCACCAGGCAACTTAGCGCTGAGAAAACTCATCGCACAACGCTATTGTATGCAAGGGATTCCAACTGATGCAGATGACATTGTGATTACATCAGGTGGTTTAGAGGCGCTTAATCTTTCCCTACAGGTAATTACCCAGCCTGGCGATTATATTTTATTACAGCAAACCATCTTTTATGGTGCGTGGCAGGCTGCGGAGCGTTTAGGACTAAAGGTAATCACCATTCCTGAACACCCTCAGCATGGCTTTGATATTGAAGCTTTTGAGCAAGTCATTAAAAACTATCCGATCAAAGTGTGCTGGTTTATGCTCAATGCACATAACCCAATTGGCTTTACTGTCAGTGACGACATTAAATATAAAATCGCCAAACTGTTGCATGAGCATCAAATTCATTTGATCGAGGATGATGTTTATGAGGAACTGTTTTATGGCAATCAAAAACCCTTGCCAATGAAGTATTTTGACCAACAGAATCTGGTGCTGCACTGCTCTTCTTTTTCCAAGACACTGGGGTCAGGCTTTCGGATGGGTTGGGTCTATGCTGGCAAATTTTCCGAACATATTCAACATTTGCAATTGATGAGCACCATTTCAGCCAATGCGTTGATCCAGAATGTACTGGTGGAGTTCCTCTCTCATCATCATTATGAAAAGCATCTGAGAACGCTCAGACGGGCTTTGGAAAAAAATAAAAAACAATTCTTTCAATATCTCAGACAACATCTACCTAAAGACTGTAAGGTATATAATTATCCAAGTGGCTATTTTCTCTGGATTCAGTTACCTGAAAAATTCAGTAGCATGAACATTTATGAACAATTGATCCAGCAACAGATTGGTATTGCACCAAGCCCCTTATTTAATGTGTTGCACTCGCATCAGCATTTTATCCGTATGAACTGCTCCTTTGAATGGACGGAACAGATTCAACAAGCGGTCATGCAATTTATCAAGGCCATCCAAAATGAACTATCAACTTAGCTGAGCCTGAAAAATAGCTTTTCCGATACTGTAATGCTGATCAGTTAAGAGCTTGATAATCCTCCCTTGCGGAACTATAACCGTTCCTCATCCCTTAACAAGGGATGGATTCACAAGCATTTGATTTGTGGAAAAAATGTTCTAAAATTACCTTATGGCGGATGCTGTGGTTAAATGCTAGTAAGTCAGCGTATTGTTGAGATTGTCAAATTTATGTCCCTGAAACACATACACATCCTTTTATGGTTTAAACCCACTGAATAACACATCAAATATAGGAAATATACATAATGACTATGCAAGGAAGAACTGTTTTTATTACTGGTGGAAGCCGTGGCATCGGCAGGGCCATTGCACTGAAAGCTGCACAGGCAGGTGCCAATGTGGTCATTGCGGCAAAGACGGCAGTGGAAACAGCGAAATTATCAGGTACCATTTATAGTGTAGCTGAGGAGATTGAAATTGCAGGTGGTCAAGCACTGCCCTTAGTTTTAGATGTACGCGATGAGCAGCAGGTTCATGCGGCGATTCAACAAGCGGCAACCACCTTTGGGGGCATAGATATACTGATCAATAACGCTGGCGCGATTGCCCTGACAGGTGTAGAAGCCACTTCGTTAAAACAGTATGACCTGATTCAAACCATTAACCATCGGGCAACTTTTATGTGTGCCCAAGCCGCGTTGCCCTTTTTAAGACAATCTGAAAATCCGCATATTTTAAGCTTATCTCCACCTGTGAATATGTCACCGAAATGGTTGGGGATGCTCTCGCCTTATGCGCTGTCTAAGTATGGTATGACGATTCTGACGCTCGGTATGGCAGAAGAGTTCCGTCACTATGGCATTTCCTGTAATACGCTATGGCCTGAAACTTACATTGCAACGGCAGCAGTTTCCAAAAATTTAGGTGAGGAAAATACCTTACAGGTCAGTCGTGAACCTGAAATTATGGCAGATGCTGCTTATGCCATTTACACAACACATAAAGGTGAACTGACAGGACAAAGCCTCACCGATGAGCAGGTCTTAACAAGAATTGGGATAACAGATTTTTCCCAATATGCCTGTATCAGTGGTAATACTCAGCTACAAAAAGACTTTTTCTTGGATTGATTTAAACTGAAAATTTATAGCACTTTGTCAAAATGATTAAAAGCAGTTGTACGATGACTGCTTTTAATCCTCATCGTGTTATTCAATGAATAATTTCAACTTTAAACCGACCTAAATCCAAAAAATTGATCTGTACACACAAAAATTATGATTTAAAAATACAGAGCAATACCAGCATGATTTAAATATGACACATTATTCAGCACACTCTTAGTGCAAATATATATTCAAGCACATATAAAAGTATTGTGACAAAAATTGTCTTACACTTTCCATAGATTACATTATATTTCCACTTTATCCATTCGTTAGTTTTTTAATCAAATACCACATCAATCTTTCTAAAAAAGATAAAATAATGACTTTTTACTGACACATAGCAGACAGTTATAAAAAATTATTATCAGATTTCAGATGTATAATTTAACCAATTTTTTACCAAATTTAATTTTCCACTTCTTGTAAACCCTTACTTATTTCATGCTATATTATGGCAGGAAAGATATTATATTGGATGTTTAATGGAATGGTTAGTATACGTCCAATCTTATTAATAACGAACTTTAATTTGCAAATTTCTGGAAAAAAGATACTTAGATCACTTAATTTAGAAATTTTTGATAAAGAGATTACTATTCTTATGGGGCCATCAGGCACGGGCAAATCGACTTTACTAAGAACCTTGGCAGGTTTAAATCAATCTAATCCGCAGATTAAAATTTCTGGGGATATTTTATATCAAGACAAAAATCTATTTAATACTTTAGAAAAGCCTGTGCTCGTACAACAAAAATTAATTCATTTAACCAATACCGTAAAAGAAAATATTTTATCTCACTTGCCGAATCGTTCAGAACTTGAATTGCCTGAGCAGATGAGTCTTATTCAACAAATAGCACAGGATTATGATCAAGCTTGGATATTAGACAATCTGAATCGCTCTACTGCAACTTTGGAGCGCTATCAATCCAAGATTTTAGCGATTCTGTATACCATGTTATCTCACCCTACCCTATTAATGTTAGATGAACCGACAACAGGGTTAACAGATCAGGAAGCAACGCTTGTACATGACTTAATCAGAACAATAGCGAAAACTACACCTATTTTAATCGTTTCTCATCATATTCAACGATCAAAAAAATTAGCAAATAGAGTGGCATTATTGGCAAATGGATGTATTCAGGAAGAAAATTTTACTGAAAACTTCTTTAATCACCCTAAAAATGAAATCACTAAACAATTTTTAAAAACAGGTTCTTGTGCTGAACTTTCAATGCAGGAGCTGGATCAGTTAGAACAGAAAGTTTTTGATCCGCAATCCGCAAT
>CAZKJI010000011.1:22077-34004 GCA_964553005.1 uncultured Acinetobacter sp.
ATCCGCAATCCGCAATTATACCACAAAATGATGATTTAAATCAACAGGATATTACTGAAATCATCAATGATTATGATGCTGAATCCATTTTACTCAGCACAGACCCAGCACTCACTTTTCTTGACCATCATCCACAGGCTAGAAGCCAAGCACGCGGCCCCAAAGGCTTTGTCTGGTTAATTCGAGGGCGATTGGCTGGGACACCTTGCCCAGGTATTGTCAGAGAAACCATGCTGGATTTACGTTATTTAAAAGATGCAGGGATTACTGAATTAATTTCTTTAACTGAAGAAATATTTAATCCAATGAAAGCCAAAGCTTTAGGCATCGATGTTTCTCATTTTCCAATAGTGGATATGTCAGCTCCATCCTTAAAAGATGCGCAATGTTTTTGTCAAAATTTAGATCAGAAAATAGCACAACAAAAAACCATTGCGATTCACTGCAAAGCAGGATTAGGCAGAACAGGCACAATGTTGGCTGCTTATTATTTATGGAAAGCGCCCACAGAAACAACAGCTCAACAGGCGATAGATTATATTCGATCATTGAATCATCAAATGATTCAATCTCAGCAACAAATTAACTTTTTATACGATTTTTCAGCACATCTGAAAAAAGCACATTAATTTTAATGTGTAAATAAGCAAAACCAAGACCAGCCATTAAGGGGAAAAAAATGTTAGATGATGCTTTACAACGTGCCATGACCAATGTTCCAGACTGTTTAGCCGCAGGATTTGTCGACTTAACTTCGGGCATGATTTTAAGTATTAAAACCGTGGATTCACATCCATCAGAAGTGTTTGACTTTTTAGCTGCTGCAACAGCGGATTTATTTCAGGGACCAAATGTTGTTGCAATTGAAAAGATTTTTAAAAAATCACGCGGTTTAATGGATGAAGATAATTATCATTATTTTCAGGAAATTATTGTCAATAGTGAAAACTTGATCCACGTTTTTATTCGTACCAAAGACCAAAATGAAATTGTTTGTTTCGTCTGCCGCAAAGGTGCAAATTTAGGTATGGTGCTGACCAAAGCACGTATTGCATTACCTGCAATTGAAAAGGCATTTCATGCTTAATTAGTTTGTCAGTGATGGTCATAAGGAAAGAGATGCTTTGCTTATGACCACATATATTCCCGATAGACAGGATAATGGGTGTAGAAATGGATATTCAATATGCAGGACATACTGTTCAATGTAAGTCTAATGAAACGCTTTTAGCGTGTTTTTTACGTTCGGGATTACCCATCGATTTTTCTTGTAAAAGTGGTGTCTGTCATCGCTGTATGGTGAAATGTACCTCAGGCGAAATCCCAGAAGCCGCCAGTAAAAAACTACCTATCACCCACCAAGGGCAAAATTATCTTTTATCTTGCCAATGTATCCCAACCACAAACATGCAGCTCGTTGCGAAAACCAGCGAAGATATTGTGACGCAATGTGTGGTCTCCGCATGCTCACAAACCTCACCACAGATATGGCAATTAGATTGCGAAGCCTATCGAGACCTGAGCTACCAAACAGGACAGCTTATTATCATCATGGACTTGGCGCGCACCTATTCAATTTTAGGAACGCTAATTAGTGATCCAGAAATGGGCACATCTTTATCTATTGAAATTCAATCACATGACCTGAGCAGCATTGAACAGCAAGGTTTAAATATTGAGGGCACTGATTTTTACCTCAAAGGCCCATTATCGCCTCCCACAACAGCACCATCAGAAAGACTTCAACCCAATCCTACTTTATGGAAGCAATTGGGAGGAGATGAAAAAATACGTGAGATTCTCACCACGTTTTATCAAAAAGTCTATGCAGATTCGCAACTTGCACCTTTTTTTGAACGTGTAACAATGGAACGAATTATTGGCAAACAGTTTGCCTTTTTAAAAGAAAATATTGTTGGAGAGCAAGTTTATTTTGGTGAGCAGCCAAGAAACTCGCATCACTGGATGGTGATTTCTGATTCATTATTTCAACATCGAATTGATTTAATGCGCCAATCGCTACAAGAACATTCTATTCCTCAAACATTAATTCAACAGTTTGAAATGTATGAACTTCAATTTAAAGAAGAGATTGTAAAGTCCCAAGCTTGGTTAAAGCAGGTTGGCGATTTATTTGTTGATACAGAAAAATATGAAGAATGTCGCCTAGATGAAGCAACCGTTTGTGATTATTGCGGCGCAGAAATTGCCAAACACACTTTGGTCAGATTTCATACCCGAATTGGTAAATTGGCATGTCAAAACTGTTCTGGGCATAAGCATTTATAATGCAATAGTTGATATACACTATTCGCAATAGGCTGAATAAATAATGATCAAACGCACACCATTTTTGGGGACTTAAATGACTCAACACTTTTCAAAAACTGCAATGATTTATATTGAAAAAACATTGCGTGAATGTGAACAATGTATTGGTTTTTCAGGGGCAGCTTTATCCAATCCCGATGGGCTGGTTCTTGCCATGCACGGTCAAATTTCTGGTGATGAAGCAGCAGCTTGCGCATCTAGCCTATTTGTCGAGTCAACCACTGCCTTGAGCTATATTGAAGAGTCTGAACCGAAAATCATGTTAATCTGGACAGCAAATAAATTACTTGCCTTACATCAACTTAAAGATGGCAGTATCTTTTTAATTACATCGACCGAAAAGAATAGCTATAACACGGTACTTAAATTTAGCCTGCAAACCGCGAGGAATTTAGATACGGCATTAGGGGTTATGGGCTAGGACGATTTCACCTTTTTACTGTCACAAAACGAAATACGGTTTGCCAAAATATTAAGCATGTCATGATCTGTTTGCATGCTAAACTATGCCTTGCTTTAAAAAAGGATCGTCTTGACTATGCAATTTGTTCATCTCGGTATACATACAGAATTTTCGATTACGGAATCGATTGTTCGCATACCCGATTTGGTCAAAGTTGCTGTTGCAGAAGAAATGCCTGCGCTTGCCATCACTGATTTGTCCAATCTGCACGCAGCAGTAAAATTTTACGGCGCATGTCTGGGTAAAGGCATCAAGCCGATTATGGGCAGTGTCATTCGCCTGAATGATGCCGAACATCGCGCAACCTTGCTTGCCATGAGTAATACAGGATGGCGGAATTTAACTGAGATTGTGTCGCGTGGTTTTATTGAGGGACAACAACTCAGCACGCCCTGCATACAGAAAGAATGGATACTCGAACAGGCAGAAGACCTGATCATTCTGTTGGGTCAGCATAGCGATGTGGGCAAAATGCTCTGCTCATCCAACCCACAGAAAGCTGAACCGTTACTGGAAGCGTGGATTGAAAAATTTGGCAACCGTGTCTATTTGGCCCTGACCCGTACCGAACGTGTTGGCGAAGAGGATTTTATCCTACAGGCTGCAAAACTTGCCGCAAAATATCAAGTTGGTGTGGTGGCACACAACGATGTGCATTTTATTGAACAGGACGATTTTGAGGCGCATGAAGCCCGTGTCTGTATTGCCGATGGTTATGTTCTGGGTGATGACAAACGGCCCAAACCCTACAGCCCTGAACAATATTTCAAAACGGCCGAGCAAATGTCTGAACTGTTTTCAGACATTCCTAGTGCCATTGCAAACACCTACGAAATTGCAAAACGCTGCAATGTCAGCTTGCAGTTAGGTACTTATTTCCTACCCGACTTCCCGATTCCAGATGGCTATACCATCGACACCTATTTTGAGCATTTGTCGCGTACAGGTCTGGAACAACGCCTGAATCATCTTTACCCAGTTGAAAAACGTGGTGAAGACTGGGCAGAGGTTCGCCAGCCCTACGATGAGCGAATTAAGTATGAAGTCGACATTATCCTGAAAATGGGGTTCCCAGGTTACTTCCTGATCGTCATGGATTTTATCCAGTGGGCAAAAAATAATGGCGTACCTGTGGGGCCTGGTCGTGGTTCAGGTGCAGGCTCACTGGTTGCTTATAGCTTGAAGATTACCGACCTTGACCCACTGCGTTATGACCTGCTGTTTGAACGTTTCCTGAATCCTGAACGTGTCTCCATGCCCGATTTTGACGTGGATTTCTGCATTGCGGGCCGTGACCGTGTGATTGAGTATGTGGCACAGCATTATGGTCGTGAGGCGGTTTCACAGATTGCAACATTCGGTACTATGGCAGCCAAAGGTGCAATTCGTGATGTTGCCCGCGTACTGGGTAAGTCTTATGGTCTGGCGGACCGTATTTCCAAAATGGTGCCAACCAAACCGCTGGGTGTGGATTTAAAACAGGCGATTGAAATGGAGCCTCAGCTCAAGGATATCGTCACCAATCCATCCAACCCCGATCATGATGATGCCGCCGAAATCTGGGAAATGGCGCTCAAGCTTGAGGGTATTACCCGTAACACAGGCAAGCATGCGGGCGGTGTGGTCATCGCACCAGGTAAAATTACTGATTATTCCGCAGTTCTTTGTGATGCTGATGGCACCAACCGCGTGGCACAATACGATAAGGATGACGTTGAAGCAGCAGGTCTGGTCAAGTTTGACTTTTTGGGTCTGCGTAACCTGACCGTTATTGAAGATGCGGTTCAGAATATTAATAAACGAATCAAGTCAGACACCCCACTCGACATTGCCAATGTTGAACTGGATGATAAAGATGCCTATCTGATCTTTGCCGAGGCAAACACCACTGCGGTTTTCCAGTTTGAATCTGTTGGCATGAAAAAGATGCTCAAGGAAGCCAGACCGAGCAAGTTTGAAGAGATTATCGCGTTCGTTTCCCTGTACCGTCCTGGCCCAATGGACCTGATTCCAGACTTTATCCACCGTATGCATGGCGGTGAGTTTGAATATCTGCATCCTTTGCTTGAGGGTGTGTTGGAACCCACCTATGGCATCATGGTGTATCAGGAACAGGTGATGCAGGCGGCACAGTTCTGTGCAGGCTATACGCTAGGTGGTGCGGACTTGTTGCGCCGTGCGATGGGTAAAAAGAAACCTGAAGAAATGGTTAAACAGCGCCAAATCTTTATTGAAGGTGCTGCAAAAAAAGAGATTGATGAAGCGACAGCAAACCATATCTTTGACTATATGGAAAAGTTTGCTGGCTATGGCTTTAACAAGTCGCACGCCGCAGCCTATGCACTGGTTGCCTATCACACCGCTTGGTTAAAAGCACATTATCCTTCAGAATTTATGGCGGCGGTTTTATCATCAGAAATGCAGAATACTGACAGTATCGTATTTTTAATTGATGACTGCCGTAACAATAAACTTGAGGTGTTGCCACCCTCCGTCAATATGTCGTTATACCATTTCCATGCCAGTGATGAACGTACCATTGTTTATGGTCTGGGTGCGATCAAGGGTGTGGGTGAACAGGCCATGCAGTCAGTGATTGATTCACGGATCAAGGAAGGCCCGTATAAAGACCTGTTTGATTTCTGCCATCGTATTGACCTAAAAAAGATCAATAAACGCACACTTGAAGCCTTGATCCGTGCAGGTGCGCTGGATTGTCTGGGCATTGAACGTTCCAGCCTGATGGCACAGCTTCCAGAAGCGGTACAGGCGGCTGAACAGGCACGTAGCAACCGTGAAACAGGGATTATGGACCTGTTTGGTGAGGTTGAGGAAGTTCAGCGTAAACCAGCCAAACCTGTGAAACCGTGGTCAGATGAAGTTCGTTTAAAAGGTGAAAAAGATACGCTCGGCTTGTATTTAACAGGCCACCCGATTGATGTCTATCGTGCTGAACTCAAGCAGTTTGTTTCTGTAAAACTAAACGAACTGACCCCAACAAGACGAGGTGTCACCAGCATTTTTGCGGGTCTGGTGGTGGATATTGCCAACTTCCCGAACCGCATCATGATCACTCTGGATGATGGAACATCGCGTGTTGAAGTCAGTTGCAACCACGAACGTTTCCAGCGCTACAAAGATATTATCAAGCTGGAACAGGTGGTGGTGATTGAAGGTGAAATTTACGAACGTGAGGGTTTCGACCGCCCAATGGCGCGCTTGAGCAAGGCATTTAATTTAAATGAGATACGGCAAAAACGGGCACAAAACATCCAGATTCGCCTTCCCCATGACCTAATGGGCGCATCTTTGGCAAAAGACCTGCAAGGTATACTTTTACCTTACTGCAATATTGATGTGTGCCAGCACATTGGGATACAGATACTGCTTGAGCAAAGTTTTGCAAGTGCTGAACTGCTGCTGGGCGCACAATGGAAAGTTGCTCCACTTGACGAGCTACTCGCCAAACTGCGTGACTATTTTGGCAAGGATGCGATTTACATCGAATATCAGGTCAAGTCTAAAGCTGCCAAAGCGGTTGAAACGCCAAAAGTTGCGGTTGTTGCGCCACCTCCTGACAATATGTCAATGGACGAAGCTTTAGACCTCTATCAAGCCGAAGTCTCCCAGTATTCTTAATTTTGGATAATCTATGAAGCAGTTTGACCAAAATCATGTGTCCAAACATTTGGAACATGTGCGTATTGTAATGGTGAACACCACACTGCCTGCCAATATCGGCAGCGCCTTGCGTGCCATGAAAACCATGGGGCTTTCAAAGCTTGTGCTTGTTGCACCAAAGACATATCCGCATCCTGACATTGATGCCCTTGCTGCAGGCGCACAGGATTTAATTGAGCAGATTGAAATTGTGGAAACGCTGGAACAGGCCATTCAGGACTGCCATCTGGTTTTTGGAACCAGTGCCCGTAGCCGAACCATTCCGTGGCCACTACTCGATGTTCGCCCTGCGGCTAAAGAGGCCTTGCAGGCAGCCAGCCAACAACAAAATATCGCGATTGTGTTTGGTCGTGAAGACCGTGGACTCACCAATGAAGAATTGGGGCTTGCCAATTACCACCTGACCATTCCAGTCAATCCTGAGTATGGTGTGTTAAATGTGGCGCAGGCCATTCAGGTGGTGTGCTATGAATTGCGTATGGCTGCCCTTGAACAAAATACACCCGTTACGGAAACACCCGATGGTGATATGCAGCTCAAGCAACAGCAAAGCATGCAATGGGATGAGCCATTAGTAACACAAAAACAAATGGAAGAATTCTATCCTCATCTAGAAAAAATGCTGACTGAAATAGAATTTTTAGATCCAAATAATCCTCGTTTACTTCCATTACGCTTGCGTCGCCTGTTCGGAAGGATACAATTAGATCGTATGGAATATCATTTATTGCGCGGAATTTTCAGCCGCGTGCAGGCTTTAGCCAAAGGCTCATGGAAACAAACCAATTCGGAGGATCATGTCAATGATTAAACAGCTTAAAGAAGATATCGAGGCTGTATTTGCACGTGATCCTGCTGCACGCAATACGCTGGAAGTTCTCACCACCTATCCTGGGATTCATGCCCTAATCATGCATCGTATGGCCCATGAACTCTGGAAAAAAGAGTACAAAGGCACGGCTCGCCTGCTTTCCTCCTTTAGCCGATTTGCCACAGGTATTGAAATTCATCCAGGTGCAAAAATTGGCAAACGTTTCTTCATTGATCATGGCATGGGTGTGGTGATTGGTGAAACTGCCGAAATTGGTGATGATGTTACCCTTTATCATGGAGTAACGCTTGGCGGCACGACATGGAATAAAGGCAAGCGCCACCCCACGCTTGAAGATGGTGTGGTGGTGGGCGCAGGTGCTAAAATCCTCGGTCCCTTTACCGTCCATAAAGGTGCAAAAGTCGGTTCAAATGCGGTAGTAACCAAAGAAGTTCCTGAGGGCGTAACCGCCGTTGGCAGCCCTGCACGATACATTTTCAAGGATAAAACCCAGATTGAGCAGGATGAAGCACGCCGCCGTGATTATGCTGAAAGCATCGGTTTCCAGCCTTATGCCACCACGCAGGATCAGTCAGACCCAATTTTAGAAGGTATTCGTGTTTTACTGGATCGGATGCAGCAAAATGAAAAGCGCATGAATACCCTTTGCCAGCGCCTCTCGCTACTGGATCCAACATTTAAGGGTCAAAACCAGAAGACCCAGCCATTTAGTCAAGAAGAACTCAAAATCATTGAAGAAGTTAGGCGCGAATGTGAAGCCCAAACCAAAACATCTGCCACATAATCAAGAGATGACGATCAATAGATCTTATTTATAAAGAAATGTAACAAGCTTCTCGTTGCAAGTTGGTTTTGCTTTTCCTAGACTGGTAAAATCAACGACCGACCTAGTTAATTCACTAAAATTAATGGATGTAAAGCATGAATTTTAAGCCTTTGGCATTACTTGTACTTTCAACTTCTTTTTTAACTGCATGTAGTACACCACCTCCTGTAAAAAAAGAAGTTGCGGCACCCCAACCTTTTGTATTCAAAGAACCTGATCCAACTCCCCCATTTTACGCTTTAAATCCAGTTAAATATGATGCTCCGCCAAGCTTTGAAGTTGCAATTAAAGATGCATCGGCTCAACCTGTAACAAAAATGGTTGTTTCACTTGAAGGCGACCCATCAAAATCAACCACCCTTGAGGTGAATAAATTAATTGTCCCTACGACCGATCAAAAGCAACGTAATATGAGATATGCCGTGCTTGCAGGCGATAATGAAGTTGATGTGACTGAAATTGATGATTTCCTGCAACTGGTTGAAGGCAAGGCCCGTCACTATCCACCACGTTTTACGGAACGCCAAGAACGTAAAGGTTATGAGGCAAAACTTCGCGAAATTACGCAGAAACTCGATGCTTTAGCAGAAAAGCCCAATGCTTCTCTGGATGTACTTACTCGTGCATTTAAAGCAAGCGTTATGGCACGTAATATGGACTTAGGTACAGCCTATACAACAAAATCTCTCAACTACGCACAGCGTATTCTTGCGATTAACCCAAATGACCCTGAAACTAATTTCTGGTTTGGTTTTGGTCTATCTGAAGGTGGCGGTCAACGTGAAGCGATTCCATATCTAGATAAAGCGATTAAAGGCGGTGTACAAGAAGCCTATCTTTCTGCCGCAAACAATTTTCTTTGGCTAGAACAAAAGAAAAATGCCATCCAGACCTTAAAGAACTATAAAGTGAAATATCCAGATGAAGCTGAAGTGGCTGACCGCCTGATTAGCGAAGTCGAATCTGGTAAGCGCTGGAACGTATGGCAAGTGCTGAACTGATTCAGATTTTTGTAAAAATAGACTGCTTAAGGTAGTCTATTTTTTTATGCCGATTGAAAAAGCAGCCGTTTTTCGTATTATAGCTTTAATCTTCGCACTTAATTTGCTGAATTCCGATGCTCGCATTTACTCCAAATTGTCGCCTCTTTGTTATTACCCTGCTGAGCACGATGGTGGTCGGTGGTTGTCAGGTGGTCAGCCTTAAACAACAGGCGATTGATGTCACCATTGCCAACGAACGTAATAGCATTTTAACCCAGAACAAATTAAGTGAAGCCAGCCTCAATGTCCTGTCCATGTCGGGCAAGGAAGCCAAAGTCTGCTCACAGACACCAAACGAATGTATTGCCGATCTGCATAAAATTCCGCAAATACAGGATGAACAGTTGCTCTCAACCGCAAGTGAGCTTTATCTGGCCAAATCTATGGCACTTTCAGATTCATCTGAATGTAAAGTAAGTAAGCTAACCAAGCATAAGTCTGAAGATGACCAGAAAATTATCCAGAAAAATTATGAGAACTGTTTAGATCAGCAACTGGAAAATCTGGATAAAAGTATCCGCTATAGCTATGCCTATTTATTTAAAACCGCCCGAAAACCACAGGAGCGAATTTTTGATAACCGACAAGTCCAGATTCGGGATTTCTACAATCAGGCACTGACCCAGTTGGTGAATGTGCATAGTCTAAGAAATCCCACCACCAATATTACCCCAACAATTAAAATTGGCAAAAGCACCTATACCCTTGATATTCAGTCTTACCAACGCCTACAGGACATGAAGCTTGAGAAGTTCATTTCAAGCTATAACATGAACTTCTCTGGTTTAAAGGCCATTAACCGACGTGATGGTTTCGGTTCTGACTTTGTTGCGGTATTCCCTTCTGGCGATGCGTCACAGCATGACAATAAATATATTCTTGACCCTCTAACCTATCATTACCCAAAAGGCGTTAATCCCAATATTCATAAGGCACGTTATCTGGCAGCAACCATCATTGCCCAGCCGAGAAAACCAACTGCTTCGGTGAATGATGTTTTAACCAGCCCTGAATTTGACATTAAGGTCTATGATCCCTATAGCGTTGACAAGGTCAATATTGCAGGCCAACCCTATTCATTGGCTGCCAATTTTTCCGCACCCTATGGTTTATGGCTGGCTGAAAATAATCTGGGTGCGGCGGCATACCTAACCCTGATTGACCGTGACCAGCATTTAACCATGCCACATCTCTACATGCTGGAACCCTACAATCCCAACAAGAAGATCATTGTACTGGTGCATGGTCTGGCCAGCAGCCCTGAAGCATGGATTGCCGTGACCAACGATATTATGGGGGATGCTGTACTACGCGAACATTATCAGGTGTGGCAGGTGTTTTATTCGACCAATATGCCAATTCTGGAAAGCCGTTTCCAGATTTATGCCCTGCTCAAGCAAGCATTTTCCACCGTCAAACCTAAAGATGCGGCTGCAAAGGATGCGGTTTTGGTTGGACATAGTATGGGCGGAATTATTAGCCGTCTACTGGTCAGTGATGCCGACATTTCCAAACAGGCCCTTGCAATGATGAACAACCGTCAGCAAACCCGTTTGAGAAAGCATCCCGTGATTGGTGAACGGCTGAAAATGCAACCCATCGCCAACTTTGACCGTGCCATTTTTCTGGCTGCGCCACATCGTGGTACAGACTATGCAGATCGCTGGTTTACCCTCGCTGCTCGCAAGATTATTCGCCTGCCTGCAACATTCCTCACCACGCTGGCAGATACCTTGACCAGTGATGATGTTGACCTGAAAGATTTCGTCAAAACCCTGACCAATGACGTGATTCAGAATGGTCCAAGTGACTTGAGCAAAAAGTCCAAGTTCATGGAATTGACTGCCAATATTCCACCCGAAAAAGGTCTGGTATTCCATTCAATCATGGGCAACATTACCAAGAGTAACGACCCAAATGTGATTACTGACGGGATTGTGCCATATAAAAGCGCCCATCTGGACGGTGCGGTTTCTGAAAAAATCATTCATGGTGGCCACTCCATTCAGGAAACACCTGAAGCAATTCTGGAATTACGGCGAATCCTGCGTCAGCACCTTGTTGATCATGGTTTATATAAACCATGACTCACCCGATAAGCCCAAATCCGTTTGGGCTTATTATTAAGTTTGTCTAAATAAAATATCTTAAGACTCAGATATGTTCAGGATAATTTAAGCTCGCTAAGATGTTACCAGAATTCCATATTTGGCATTAAGGAACATCCCAATCCGAATAATGTCCACGCCTGCTGCATGGCTGACAGATAGCTCCTGAGTATGGGCATCAAAATGAAAGGAATCAAAAATTTCCTGATGATACATCAACCATATCAGGGTATCCGTGACACTTTCATCGACAGTATATGTTTCTGACTTAAAATCCTTATCCATAACGCTATTCTGATGATTGCAACCGAGAACAACATCATAGCGGATAGATCATACAAAATCAGCCTGATAGAAAAGCACTTGGCCGCAACCAAGTGTATCTGAGAGGGGATTTTCTTTAAGCTGCCTGTGGACTTACAATGCTCTGGCCTGCTTGCAGGCTGGCAATCGCTTTAGGGTTAAATTCAAGCGCCAGTACATGATTATCCAAGTGGACATGATAAGCGCCAATCAAGGCTTGCTGCCCCTCATCTGTATCCAGCACGTATTCATCAGCGATATTTAAAATAACGTGAATTGGGGATAAGGAAGTTGTAAAAGGATAGGCATTTAAGTCAAAATTTAATCACGACAAAAAACA
>CAZKJI010000012.1:0-31797 GCA_964553005.1 uncultured Acinetobacter sp.
CGCTGGATATCACTATTTTTACCCGTCAATTAGCCACCATGATGAAAGCAGGGGTGCCACTGGTTCAGGGCTTTGAAATTGTTGCAGAGGGCTTGGAAAACCCTGCCATGCGCGAAGTGGTTTTAGGAATTAAGGGTGAAGTTGAAGGAGGGAATACTTTTGCTGGAGCCCTTAAGAAATATCCACAGTATTTTGACAACCTTTTTTGTTCTTTAGTGGAGTCAGGAGAGCAATCAGGTGCACTTGAAACCATGCTGGATCGAGTGGCAATCTATAAAGAAAAAAGTGAACTGCTTAAACAAAAAATTAAAAAAGCCATGAAATATCCAGTTACAGTGATTGTGGTTGCTGTCGTTGTCACGATTATTTTAATGGTAAAAGTTGTGCCTGTTTTCCAAGATCTGTTTAGTTCCTTTGGTGCAGACCTGCCTGCTTTTACTAAAATGGTGGTCAATATGTCTGAGTGGATGCAAAAATATTGGTTTATTCTTATCATCGTTATTGGTGCAATTATTACCGCTTTCCTTGAGGCAAAAAAGCGTAGTAAAAAGTTCCGTGACCTTTTGGATAAAATGGCACTTAAGGCGCCTATTTTTGGAGATTTAGTCTATAAAGCCATTATTGCCCGTTATAGCCGCACTTTGGCAACCACATTTGCAGCAGGTGTTCCATTAATTGATGCATTGGAATCAACTGCTGGAGCAACCAACAACGTAATTTACGAAGAAGCGGTGATGAAAATCCGTGAAGATGTCGCCACAGGCCAACAGTTGCAATTTGCGATGCGCGTTTCTAACCGTTTTCCATCCATGGCGATTCAAATGGTAGCGATTGGAGAAGAATCTGGTGCCCTAGACAGTATGCTCGATAAAGTCGCCACTCACTATGAAAATGAGGTAGACAATGCCGTTGATGGATTAACCTCGATGATGGAACCTCTGATCATGGCAATTTTAGGTGTCTTGGTGGGTGGTCTTGTCATTGCCATGTACCTACCGATTTTCCAAATGGGTTCTGTGGTCTAATGCAGCAATTACTTTTTTATTTCATCGAAAACTCGATTGCACTTTATGTTGCAGTCGGGATTTTGAGTCTCTGTATTGGTAGTTTTCTTAACGTTGTTATTTTTCGAACGCCTAAAATGATGGAGCAGGAATGGCATCAGGAATGCCAAATGCTGCTTCATCCAGAGCAGCCATTTATTGACTCAACCAAGCTCACACTCAGCCAGCCTGCTTCGACCTGTCCAAAGTGCCAATCCCCTATCCGTTGGTATCAAAATATACCGATCATCAGTTGGGTTCTACTTCGTGGTAAATGCGGTTCCTGCCAGAATCCAATTAGTATTCGCTATCCATTGATTGAACTTCTCACCATGGTTTGTTCGTTAATCGTTGTGGCGGTATTTGGTGCAACCATTCAGATGCTCTTTGGCCTGATTCTCACCTGGGTCTTGATCACATTAACGTTTATTGATTTCGACACACAGCTATTACCCGATCGCTTTACCTTGCCACTTGCCGCACTAGGCCTAGGAATCAATAGTTTCACTGTTTATACTTCTGCAGGCTCAGCGATTTGGGGCTATTTGATTGGCTTTCTATGTTTGTGGATTGTTTACTATATCTTTAAACTCGTCACAGGCAAGGAAGGCATGGGCTATGGTGATTTCAAGCTCTTAGCCGCACTCGGGGCTTGGATGGGGCCAATGATGCTACCTCTAATTGTGCTACTCTCTTCAGTTGTTGGTGCAATTATTGGTATTATTTTGATAAAAATGCGTGGTGAAAACCAACCATTTGCATTTGGTCCCTATATCGCCATTGCAGGCTGGATTGCATTTTTATGGGGTGATCAAATTATGAAAGTCTATTTGGGTGGTTAATATGCGTTTTATTTTGGGCATTACGGGTGGGATTGGCAGTGGTAAGTCAGCCGCCACGCAATGGTTTGAATCCCAGGGTATTCGCGTCATTGATGCTGATGTTGTAGCAAGGGAAATTGTTGAACCAGGTCAGCCAGCGTTACAGAAAATTCAACAGCTATTTGGGGATTGGGTATTACTGGAAGATGGTCATCTAGACCGCCGCGCACTACGTGAATATATTTTTCAGTTCCCAGAGGCTCGTCACTGTCTAGAACAAATTACCCACCCTGCTATACGCCAATCCATTATTCAACAATTACAACAAGCAGAAAGCCCTTATGTCATTTTAGTTTCACCTCTTCTCTTTGAAACTAATCAGCATGAACTTGTGCATCACACCTTACTCATCGATGCAAATGAACAAACACAACTACAACGTGCAAGTCAAAGAGATGGACAAAATGAGGAACAAATCCGAAAAATTATCTCGGTACAAATGCCTCGTACCAAAAAACAACAGCTCGCCAATGATATTGTGCTGAACGATGGCTTGCTCGCACATCTACACAAGCAACTCCAACCATTACACCTGAATTATTTACAACGGGCTGAACAGAGCTATTAATCCTGTTTCTGCTGGGATAGCTGGGCGGTTAATACATCTTTACGAAACCAGCGCCACGGTTGTAACGCACCAATCCCCATTCCCACCAACCCACACATAATCGCTAGGCTTAAGGGTTCATTTAACAATGGCACAGCAATAACAGCAGCAATAAATGGCGCTAAGGTCACAATGCTTCCCGTTTTAAATGCCCCCAAACGTTCAATGGCGGCCACATAGGTCAGGGTTGCAATAATCACCACCAACACCCCATGAAATACACCCTGTATCAGCAAATGGACAGGCTCTGCTTGCTGAAAATGTTTCGGAATAAACAGGATATAGATCGGCAAATAAATCAGTGCTGACCAAATTGCCACGCTCGCCATGGAATGCCAAGCCGATAATTTCCATTGTTTAAGCAATACTGTAAAAATTCCCCACCAAACAGCGCTGATAAAAAAAAGTAAATCGCCTAAGCCAAAAGCGGTCGCTTGATCATGCAGCATCAGATAGCTCATCAATACAAGCGCACTTGACATGATGCTAAGACTCAACCAAGTATGTTTATCAAAAGGTTGTCTAAACAATAAATAAGCAGCAACTGCCGTACATAGAGGAATACAGCCATTTAAGAAAATTGCAGCATGGGCTGCTGGTGCTTGCAAAAAAGCAGTATAAACGGTCAGACAGTAGGCTAAACCACCTGTTAAGGCTAAAATGACTGGACGTGGATGCCATAAGAATGCCAAATCTTTTTTATACACCAGCACAGGCATGAGAATGATAAAAGCAATCGCAAAACGCATGGCCACCAAGTCCCAGGCACTGACATGCCAGTGCAGATTTAAACGGGAGAGAATGGTAAAACCACCCCAGATGCACATGGTGATACAGACAAACAGATAGCCTTGCGTGCGAGCAGTCATTTTTAATTACATTGACGATAATTGTGTGAATTATACAGCATTACGCTGACGACATGCCTCATAAAGTGCCATGCCTGTTGCCACACTGACGTTTAAACTTTGTAAATCACCAGACATTGGAATATAAACCGTATGATCGCATTGAGACTGAGTAATCGGTCTTAAACCTGTGTCTTCCGCACCCATAACAATGACAACTGCACCCTTAAAGTCACATTGCTGAATTGGCAATGCCTTTTCGTCCAGCATAGTGCCAATCACACGGCTATGTGTGGTCTCTTTTAAATGAGCTAAGGTTCGAGCTAAGTTAGTCACTTGAATAAACTTAACTTTTTCCGCCCCACCTGCTGCAACTTTACGTGCCGTCGGAGTTAAACTAGCTGAACGATCACGTGGCACAATCACCGCCTGAACACCCATCGCAGCTGCGGTACGAATACATGCACCGAGATTATGCGGATCCGTCACTTGATCTAATGCCAATAACAAAGCATCTGGTGACTGCTGCATCAATTCGTCTAAATCTTTTTCATTTAAGGTTGGATGTGGTCGAACTGCAGCCACTACACCTTGATGAAAAGGTAAGCCTGCAAGCTTTTCCAAACTATCCCGACTCGCCTTTTGGACGCTAATCCCAAAGGGTTCGGCAAGTTGCAAAATCTTTTGTAATCGCTGGTCATCACGACCTTTTAAGGTAAATAAAGTCAAAACGCGTTCAGGCTCTAACTCCAACAATGACTCAACCGAATGAACGCCATAATAATATTCAGGTTTTGCCATGAACGACCTCTTGCAGTATTCCCGATCTATAAAGGGAGATTTTGAAAAAATAAAAATCCTGCAAAGTAGCTTTACAGGTGAGGAGCGAATAGCTCCGCAAGGGAATTTAATAAAAAAATCCTGCAAAATGAATTTACAGGATTCTCTTTAGGTATAGTGTACCCGATTTAGGAAGCGATCAGTTAACCTTCTAAATGACATACATAATCAAGCACTTCATCAGTCTCGATGTGGAAAACACTATTTCCTGGGACATAAAAAGACTGACCTGCACGGAATAACTCACTTTCTGTACTGTCTGCAATTTTTACACGACATTCACCAGAAATGATTTCCATACGTTCTGGCACATGTGTTTCAAAAGTTAATGCCTGTTCAGTAGGTAAAATCACACCTAATGTCTTTTTAGTACCATCTTCAAATTGTACAGTATGGCTGATACATGCCCCACCAAAATATACATTTGACTTTTTAATGACCGTAACATGATCAAACTGCACTGAACTCATGCATACTCTCCAAATAATGCAGCATTTATATTAGGTTATGATGGACGTAGTTTAATTGTGCCTGCGTCACTAATCAATCCATTTTTATCATGCTTTAACAGCAATTTTTATGCCTTTCTACTAAAGTTATGTTCAACTCATAAGCACTTTTAGATCAAAGCATCCGATCTAAAATACAATAGAAAAAATCTTATAAATCGATAGACAAGCTTTACATCACTCAATTATTCAAAACAACTCCAGAAATAAAACATGATTTCATCAACACAACGCTGATCCTCTTGTTCGATTAGCAAAATTTCTCTATCTTTAAGCAAAAGATTACGTGCACTGGATGCATATATGCTCACCCATTTAACTTTAATTAATTTTGCACTTGCAGACCATTTAGCTTTAGATATTGAACAAGGTTTCAATGTTTTGACTGGGGAAACTGGTGCAGGAAAATCGTTATTGTTAGATGCACTGTCTGCGTGCTTGGGTGAACGTACCGATACCAACTATGTCCGTTATGGTGCAGATAAAGCAGATGTCACTGCTGTCTTCAGTTATCAAGCTGAAAGTGCGGAAGCAAAATGGCTTACAGAACATGAACTAGATGATGATTCTGGTGAAATTCATTTAAGACGTGTCATATTTGCGACAGGCCGAAGCAAAGCATGGATCAATGGACGCCCAAGTAGTTTGTCGGAGTTAAAAGAAATTGGACGCTTACTGGTACAACTTTATAGCCAGCATAGCCAACAGCAATTACTTGAGCCCCCTTATCCGAAGCACTGGTTAGATCGTTATCATAATTTTGCCGAACCAGCAAATGAAGTACGTGAAGCGTATAGCACATGGCAAAAAAACATTCGCCAGCATCAAGCCGCTTTAGATGCGCAAGCCACGCGTATTCAAAAAATACAAAATTTAGAATCCCAAATAGAAGAACTTGAAGAGATTGTCCAAACGGATTATCGAGAGATTGAACAAGAGTTTGATCGTCTCAGCCATCATGAACATATTATGCAAGACTGTAGTTACAGTCTAAATGTCTTGGATGAGGCTGAACAAAATATCACTCAAGAAGTTGCTTCAATCATTCGTCGTTTAGAGTCTCATGCAGGGCGCAGTGAACAGTTATCAAATATTTATAATTCGTTACTCAATGCGCAAAGTGAGATTGAAGATGCAACCGCGAGTTTACGTCAATTTATTGATCGCCAAAGTTTTGATCCTGGAAGAATGGAACAGCTCAATACAACCTTAGAAATTTTCCATCGTCTCGCACGCAAACACCGTACCCAGCCTGAATTACTCAAACAAGAATATGAAACTTGGCAACAAGAATTAGAGCAATTACATCTATTAGAAGATCCTGAAACCTTAGCTGAACAGGTAGAAATTTCTTATCAAATTTTTATGCAAAAAGCTGAGCACCTAGATCAGATTCGTCGTACAGCCGCAGTTCCACTGGCGAAGCAATTGACTGAACAAGTGAAGCCGCTTGCTCTACCTGAAGCATATTTTGAATTTAAATTCGAGCCAATGGAAGCAAATGCCGAAGGTCTCAGCTTTATTCAGCTTCTTTTCACTGCCAATAAAGGCATTCCACCACAACCGCTGGCTCGCGTTGCATCTGGCGGTGAACTCTCTCGTATTGCACTGGTCATGCAAGTGATGAATGCCGAAAAAACAGAATCCGAAGTTTTGGTCTTTGATGAAATTGATGTCGGAATTAGTGGTGGTACAGCCGAAGTGGTTGGTCGTTTACTCGCCGATCTGGCTCAGCATGTACAACTACTCTGTATCACTCACCAAGCTCAAGTTGCTGCACAATCTGACCAACACCTATTGGTCAAAAAACAACAAACAGATCCAGCAAGCAGCACCATTATTGAGTTGAATGAGGAACAACGCATTCTAGAACTAGCACGTATGTCTGGCGGCGTTGAGATTAGCGAAACCACCTTGCAACATGCCAGACAGTTGCGTCAGCTCAAATTCCAGTCAGCCTAGTTTATGCAATAAAATATCAGAAAATGATTGGCGAAATCCAATTAACTCTTGTATGTTGATAAAAACAACCTATTATTTAATCCCCCTAACCCCCCTTTTTTAAGTGGGACTTGTTTTGATGGAGAACCGCCTAGGTGACGAAACAATATTTAACTCACCGTTGTCTTATCGCTCCACCAGACATGGCAGATGACTTCTTTGCAAACACCGTCATTTATGTTGCTCGTCATGATGAGGATGGTGCTCAGGGCATTATTATCAATCGCCCTTCTGAGTTACAGATCAAAGAATTATTGAACGATTTAGAGATTGATGCAGATAATGTACAACCTCATGCTGTGTTGCAAGGTGGACCATTACGCCCAGAAGCAGGTTTTGTCCTACACACAGGTCAACCTACTTGGCATTCATCAATCGCAGTAGGTGAAAATGTTTGCATTACCACCAGTAAAGATATTTTGGATGCAATTGCACATAACGAAGGTGTCGGTCGTTACCAAATTGCTCTAGGCTATGCCAGCTGGGGCAAAAATCAGCTTGAAGAAGAAATGGCACGTGGTGACTGGCTGATTTGTGACTCAGACATGGATTTAATCTTTAATCTACCTTATGGCGATCGTTGGGATGCGGCATACAAAAAAATTGGGGTAGACCGTACATGGTTTGCTTCAGAGATTGGTCATGCCTGATTTTAAAACTTCGCAATCCATTATGGCCTTTGATTTTGGTACTCAGAAAATGGGGATCGCAATTGGTCAATCAACTATCGAGAGTGCCAATCCTTTACCATTATTCGTGATGAAAGATGGCATCCCTGACTGGAACCAACTATTAAAACTCGTCAAAGAGTGGCAACCCAATCTTTTTTTAGTCGGTTTGCCATTAAATATGGATGATAGTGAATCTGAACTCTCTGCTCGCGCACGAAAATTTGCACGACGTTTGCGTCATCAAACCAATATTGAAACGTGGATGGTGGATGAGCGTTTGACTACACGCGAAGCGAGAGAAGAACTTGAGTCTTATCAAAATAAAGGCCGAGCAAAACGCTTATCGGCTGATAGTTTCGCAGCCGCACTACTCATTCAAAGTTGGTATCGTGATCCTAATGGAATAACACCTTAATTATTTATATTTAAGCGCTTTATCACGGTATAGCACACTGATGTACCGTGATAAAATCAGATCCAGACCATGAAAATAACTGCTTTAGCAGGTCTACAACCCAAAGCATTTGCATAAAATTTAGAATGCAATTCTTAAAAAATAAATCAGCTCAGACTACGCCTGATTATTTCTCAATAATTCTCACCGTTGCAGTTCGCCCTGAAACAAAAGCCAATGGATTCTGAGGCTGTTCATCTAAAATAATTTTTACAGGCACACGTTGCGCTAAACGTACCCAACTAAAAGTAGGGTTTACATTTGCCAATAGATTAGAACTACCAGAACGCTCACGATCTTCGATCCCTGTTGCAATACCTTGAACATGCCCACGAATGAATTGATGATCCCCCATCAACTGTACGGTTGCCGAATCACCGACATGAATACGATTCAGTTTGGTTTCTTCAAAATAACCCACGACATAAAGCTGATGACGATCTAGCAGCGCAGCAACCGCTTGTCCAACCTTAACATAATTACCAACACGTAAATCAAAGTTAGCTAAGGTTCCATCCGCAGGTGCAATGACTGCTGAACGACTCATATTAAGCTGAGCTAAATGTAAATTGCTGTTCGCTACTTCGATCAAAGCTTGCTGTTGTTGAATGGCAGCCTCAGCCTGTTCGATACTCGCTGCTAGCTGCTCTTTTTCCGCAATGGCCTGATCGCGTGTAGCAAAAACCTGATCTTGCTCTTGCTTAGAGATCGCACCATCCATCAAACTCGCATAACGTGCTGCATTCTTCTCAGCCAATTTCATATTAGCTTCAGTCTTGACCAAATTTGCCTTTGAACCAACTAAGTTTGCATGCGCCTGAGCCAAACCAGCATTGGCTTTAGCTAAATCAGATTTAGCTTGTTCAACCTCAAGCGCTTGACGTTCTACATCAATCTTGAAAAGAACTTGTCCTTTCTTTACCGTCTGATTGTCCTGTACCAGCACCTCAGTTACTAATCCATTAACATCCGAAGCCACTTGAACCACATCACCACGCACACGACCATCACGTGTCCACGGTGCGGCATTGTAGTAATTCCATAAATGCACGACTGCATATATCGCAATCAAAACCGAAAGTACTAATACAATTGGACGTATGACTTTTCGTACATCAAATGCATTCATGTTCATCACCTTTACCACATATTTTTAAATCATTAAATTTCGGAGAGAGCTACTTAAAGGCTTGTACCTTGTAAATAAAGACATAACCAATGCATACACAGCAACAATCCCAAGTACAAACACAAGTTGAAAATATTCGGTAGTACAATCCAACCTCTCATAACTAAACGATCGATCAGTGAACTCATCAGCTTAAAGAGCACGTAGGCGATGATGGCTTGCACCAAAAGAATTGGAATATAGATTCCATAAACGTTAATCTCACCCATGCAATACACCTAAATCATATGTTTCTGAATCCATCTTTTGTGTTGAGACATGCCCGATGCTTTCACAAATATTATTCAGAGAAATCAACATTCTTTGAGCGAGTTGCTCATCTTCGATTTGCAGTGCAATCCGCTCTAATAGATCAATCTGCTGTACAATTCGAATTGGAAAATGGTTCAGAGAAAGTTGTTTCTCTTGCATTTGAAAATATTCTGTCAGTTGCTGTTGCAGCACATTGACTTCATTTTTCAAACTGACCAATTGGGGGAGTTTTTGGCTGATTTCTTGCAATCGGACTAAGTCAATAATTGAACTACTTTCAATCAGAGCATTCTGAATCGAAATCTTAACTTGAGGATTTTGAACCATTTTGGTATTCAATACTCCAACTCGGTCCAACATACTGCGTAGATGAATTTTGAACTCACTACCATAAGATAGATTTAATGCCTGACGCATCGCCTGATAATGTAAAGTTAAAATTCGCGTTGCACTGGTATCAGGTGAAACAGCTCGAACTAAATCAATCACAATGAGTGAAACCAATACGCCCAGAACCATTGCAAATGAACTATCTAAGTAAGAAACAGCATCCATGCTGTATTTATTGTGCAGATTCAATCCCATCATGGTGTTAATCCCAAGTACCATTCCTACAGGCATTAACATTTGATTGGCCATCATGGTGACAGCCACTAAAAACACAGGAAATAGCACCAAAGCCAATTGCCAAAAATGAGTCACATGTGGAAAAATACCAAACGCATACAAGAATACTAAGCCTGCGGATACAATACTGCCCCAAATAAAAATCCGTAGCACAGGTACTGGGTTATCCAGAGCAGTTAAGATACACGCCGTAATTGCACCCATTTGCGCCATCATAAAACCCGCCTTCCAACCTGACAGAATCCAAGCTGCAGTGACAATAAAAGTAATCAGTACGGCACTAATTCCACCTCGTATCGCAATACCATGATCACGATGTAAACTTGGATATTTCGTCGTAATGGCTGTAATTTCTATTGGAATTTCTTTATTACCCTGCTGAATCTGTTGCCAAAGTAGTTTTACTGCCAAGATATTGGCTATAAAATGACGAACATCCATCTTTAATGCAGCCAATACAACTTTCTGTTCAGACGTTGCTTTAGAAATCAGCTCAGCAAAATCCTCTTCAAATCCAATCGGCAAAGTCTGTAAATCAGCAGGTACTAAACTTTTCTCTTGTTTTAAAAATGTCAAAGTATGCTGGCGAAGCATATCCAAATGCGAAACAAGATTAACCAAGTGCAAATGTTCGAGCTGTTTTACACGTTGAGACAATGCAACCAAATTCGCAACCACCAATGACACTTGATGTAGCATTTCTTGTAAAGGCTTGGTCATGCCTTTCAACTCACCTTTCTCATAAGCCAAATGTACAGCTAAAGCATGAATATCAGAGGCATCACGAGTAATCACAGATAAAACTTGCGTGTAATTTTCAGGTGTTTCTTGAACTGCAATCAATTTTTCAAAAGTTGCTTCTAGATCGTTTAAGGTTTTATTGACACGTTGCTTGATCATTGCGCCAACATGAACTGGAAAAAAAGTTGCCGAAACAACGGCAGAAGAGACCACCCCAACTGAGATTTCAAGTACACGTGCAACAGCGATATCAAAAATATTGTAGGTATCGATATAGGTAATTGCATTGTAAACAATCATGGCAGTTGAATATCCTGCCAACATAAATACGTAGCTACGCGGCGTGCGGTCTAGTAATGACACATATAAAGCAAAGCCCACCCAGAGAGATAAAATAACCGTAAATAACCACGGCGTATTAATAAAATGTGGGGTCAATAACAGTGCTATGACTGCCCCTGCAACAGTTCCAATCAAACGATACACACATTTCGAAGACACCATTCCTGAATAAGGATTGGCAATAATCATGACCGTTCCAATCGACCACATCGGATTAATCAAATCTAATTCAAAAGAAATAAACAGTGCCAGCATGCCTGCCACAAAGGTTTTACAAGCAAAAATAAGATCAAGTCGGCTTGGTCTGAAAGCTAACAACTGTTTAAGTAACATGAATATGTCTCAATTCTAAGTCAGCCTGATCTAATGACACATGACAATGTGGCACGAAGTTACACCAATTTGGAGTATCAAATCAGTTGACAAGAAAAAGCTGATTATGGGGAACAAGGCATAGTGTCTAGAGCAAATGGAGATAATTTAACGAATTTCATTATCCAATGAAGACACTACATCTATAATTTTTTCAAAACAAAGCAAATTAGTCAACATAAATTATCACTATTTGATAATTTTTCATTTTAATTTAAAATATTTTCAATAAAAGCCATATTTTTTCTCAATTTAAGGCTTAATTGATTGAGCAAAAATATTCCGACCTAAAAGTCCATACACGATCTCAGGCTTTTCTGATATAAAGCAATAAAAGTTCGATTTTCACGTTATTTTTAAGGAGTAGACAACGCATCATGGCAATTTCGAGTTTTGGTAAAATTCTCACCGTGCTGGATTTATTTTCAGTTTCACGTCCGATTATCAATGTCGATATCATTTGTGATGAGCTTGGTCTCTCAAAACCCACAGCCTATCGTTATCTTAAAGAACTTGTTTCAACAGATATTTTAAAACGCATTAGTGGTACATCAGGAGACTACACTTTAGGTTCTAAAATTGCCGTTCTTGATTATATTTCTCATAGTACCGATCCATTGGTTCAGATCAGTATTCCTTTTATGCGTGATATCGTAGATCGTACTGAACTCTGTTGTTTATTAACCTATTTAAACCATGATTATTGTATTGATCTACATCATGAAACCTTTAAAGAAGCAGAACTCATCTCGTACGGCAGGGGCTGTCCGCGACCTGTATATGTGGGAGCCTCTCCAAAAATCGTGATTGCCCATTTAACCAAGCAACGGATTCAGGCCTACTATCAGCAGTTTACTCAGGAACTCTCTCAGGTTGGTTTTGCTCATGATGCTGATGAGTTTATGCAGCAAATGCGAACAATTAAGAAACAGGGCTTCTATTTATCACAGGGTGAGATTGACCCGATGGTATGTGGCCTTTCCGTGCCGATTCGCTTTTCTACTAAAGAAGCGCCAATTGCACTCACGCTGGTAGCATCAAAAAATCGTTTTGATTTCTTGAATATTCAAAAACTGATCGAGATCTTGCAAAATAATGCAGCGCAAATTGAACATAAATTTGCAACACTTTCCGAAAATCAGTCAAACTGAATTGAGAATATTAAAAAACATTTACATTTTTATCCGTTGTAAATAGCAATATATTCTCATATTATGATTATGTTCTTCAGCATACCCTCCTAAAAAGAGTATGACTTTCCTCAGAGAACTAAGCTCATCTTTGTTATGGGCTTTTTTCTTGACCAGTTCTTATCAAAAGGCATAAAAAAGCCTTTCAAAAGAAAGGCTTTCATTTATATGGCTATACGAAAATCGTTAGGGCTGCTTCAGATAAGGCCATGCTGCTTTCATATAAATAAACATCGACCACAAGGTCAAAATCACTGCCGCATAAAGCAAAGCGTAGGCCCACATTTCCAGTGGTTTCCAGTTCAACAGGAACACACTAATCGCAATCATCTGGAAAGCAGTTTTATATTTACCCACAGTCGAGACTGCCACACTGGTACGTGCACCCAATTCAGCCATCCATTCACGCAATGCCGAAACGGTAATTTCACGGGAAATAATCACGATTGCAGCAAAAGCCATTGAAATGGTTGGTTGCCATTGCACCAGTACAATTAATGCAGCTGCAACCATAAGCTTATCGGCGACTGGGTCAAGGAAACGCCCGAAAGCAGAAGTCTGATTCAAAGTCCGAGCTAAATAACCATCGAACCAATCTGTCACTGCTGCAAGAACAAAGATTGCAGTCAATATCAGATGTCGCATCATTCCCCCATGATGCTCAGCAATTCCAATTGCAGGTGGCCAATAGGCAATTGCCAGAAACACGGGAATAAGGGCAATACGCGCCAAAGTTAAAATATTAGGAATGTTCAGGATTCGCCCTGTGCTCATAAACACCACCATGTTGTTCGCATCAAATATGCATGTCGCACAAAGGATGTGCCGAGATTGTATCCATGTGTAAGCAACTTTATACGAAATGCACGGCAGTGTCGACTAGGCAAAAACGGCAACTGTTTGTCGAAGTATCGCAATCAGTCGATTTTCATCATCCCAAAGATAGGCATACTCGGTTGAATAACCATGTTCAGCATATTCAGTCACTACTTTGTATTTGAACCAATCCTGTACTTGATGAGCAATCGGCTGCAAATAGGTAATCTGCCAAGTTAATGAGCTTGCAGGTGCAGGGGTTTTAAACATTGGTAACACACCCGGTGGCCACACATCCATCAATCCAAATAGATCGGCCAATTTCATTTCGCGATTTGGATGCAACTGAGGCATAAAACGACACCATCCGCCAAAGTCAGGTACTTTGCTACCAGCCATTGGATAATTACCTTCAGCCCAACATAGTTCAAACTGTTGAAAACATTGTGGCATTAAGCCTTCAATATAAGCCGTTTTTTCCAACTGCGCAGGCAATGGATAATCAGGAATTTGCGGTAGATTTTGCACATGAATCCGAGATTCACGCTGCGAACCAAAACTTGCTATTAAAATACTTTGTACAGTATCTGCTTGCCATAACCGCACTTCTAAGGTTGTAACCGATTTACCTTCTCGCAACACCTCCGCCGTGAGTTTAGCCTGCCCTTCTTGCACAGGACCAACAAAGGTCACATTACAACTCAATAATTGCTTTGTTGTATCATGAACAACGCTCTGCGCCTTTTGGATTAATAATCCTGCAATTAAACCGCCAAATACGGTGCGACCTTGTAACCATCCTGAGGGAATATCAATCCACTCTTGATGTTCAACCTGTTGATACAGCGGAAGCAGTGACATTATCTTTCCTTAATCGTCAAACCATCTTATCTTTAAATTTTTTTCTCTGTTTGTGAATGATCATTGACGCATCAGTCATTGAGAGATTGAGCCAATCGGTCAAGTTATTCGTGCAAAATTTTATAAATCGTTCTCGCCATGACTTCACCCAAACCTGGTACAAGCATCAACTCTTTTTCTGACGCTTTTAAAACACCTTGTATACCACCAAAATGAGTGAGTAGATCACGACGTCGTTTTGGCCCTAGCCCTGGAATAGCCTCTAAAACTGAACTACTACGGCGTTTATCACGCTTAGCCCGATGTTTGGTAATGGCGAAACGATGCGCTTCATCTCGCACTTGTTGGATGAGGTGTAAAGCTTTATGGTCTTCGGGTAATTGAATCTTAGTGCCATCAGTAAAATGCAGCGTTTCTAATCCCGGTTTACGTCCCTCACCTTTAGAAACACCAATCATAAAAGCATCAAGCGCTAATTCTTGCATGACCTCCATCGCCATATGCAACTGCCCTTTACCGCCATCAATCAAGAGTAGATCAGGTAACATATTTTTTTTATAACGGCGTATCAACGCTTGGCGCATCGCCGCATAATCATCACCGCCCGTAATATCCTGAATCGCAAACTGACGATAATCTCGCTTTCTTGCACCGCCCTGATCAAAGACCACACAAGAAGCAATCGGTGCTTCACCCATGGTATGACTGATATCAAAACATTCAATCCGATCAATCGGACGCCCAACCACTTGTTCAAGTTGATGAAAACGCTCGTTTAATTCCAAGTGATTACTCAGTTTGCCTTTAATGGCATGTTGCACATTCATTTGCGCCAGTTCTAGCCATTCAGCCCGAGTTTCTCGCACTTTATGCTTGATTTGAACTTTCTTATTGAAGCTTTGCTGTAATGCTTCTTCTAATTGTTTTTGGTCGGGAATATCTACATTTACAATCAATTCTGATGGCACTTCATCCGCCACTTGGAAATAGAAATTCGCCATAAAATCATTCAGCATTTGCGCCAAATCATCTCCCAACATATCTGGAAAATAACTTTTTCCACCAAGCATACGTCCATTACGAACATGCATGATTTGTACACAAGTCACACCCGCTTGGTAAGCAATCGCCAAAATATCGGCTTCGCCTTTGATCTTAAATACTGCTTGTTGTGCTTGAACCTCGCGCAATAACGCGAGACGATCACGATAAAATACGGCTTTTTCAAACTCAAGAGCTTCGGCAGCCTGTTCCATTTTTCCAATCAGCTCTTGATTGAGTTCTTTGGTATCACCTTGTAAAAAACGAATTGAATTGTCCACATCTTCCTTATAGTCCTGAGGGCTAATCAGACCAACACAAGGGGCTGTACAACGTTTAATCTGATACTGTAAACAAGGGCGTTTACGTTGTGAAAAATAACTGTTTTCACATTGGCGCACATTAAATAATTTTTGTAAAACCAGTAAGGTATCTCGTGCACTATAGGCACTGGGATAAGGCCCAAAAAACTTGCCGACCTGATGCTTGCCCTTGCCACGCCCACTGGCAATGCGGGGATAGGGCTTGTCTGCCGAGACAAAGATATACACATAGGATTTATCATCGCGCAGCATAATATTGTATGGCGGACGATGCAGTTTAATCAGATTTTGTTCAAGTAATAATGCTTCAGTTTCAGAACGAACAACCAAACTTTCGATGTCATAAATTCGCGCAACTAAAGCCTGTGTCTTAGGATGGTCAATCGTTTTAACAAAATAGCTGGATACACGATTCTTTAAGTTTTTGGCTTTTCCGACATACAGTAACTCTCCATCTTTGCCGAGCATTTTATAAACACCAGGCAATTGAGTCATATGAGTCAGGATTTTTTCAATATGTTCACGCGCGTTTGGATTCACAGCCAGCCTGTTATCTTTATTTACATCACATGATGTAATGTTTACGTAAGCTTTTTCAAGTTGTAAATCGTGAAATATAGCGGATGAATAAATATACCCTTACGCAAAGGCTCTTCTCTAACTCTGTCATTATAAAATGCATAGCTTACTGGTACGCAGGTTCAAGCAATATCGGGGCTGCTGTCGTGCAACCCACAAACTTCCATAACGCAGGTTTAAAGGTAATCACTTCTTCGGCATACCAATTTTCTTTTGAATAGTCTTTATCTGGATAATATTGATCACCTACCCGAAATTCTGCCACTTGTCCTTTTTGACAGCGGATGTTTTTGCGTGTTGAGTCCAACACCCATCCACCTTTATGATCATTCATATAAACAGGAGCGATTACCTGATCCTGTGCCAATTGTAATAACTGCACAAAAGCAGACTCCTCCTTGTACGCATCTACCCAAACACCCGCAATATACATGGGTCGTGGAAATTGTGCAGCCTGCAAACCATATAGACTTAAAGGACGAAAATCCTCTCCTGCATCATGCACGTTATAGAGATTAATGAGTGTACCTTTTGGAAAAAGTTGCTGATCAAATTGAAAATCCTGATCCAAAATAAAGCGACTGCGTTTTGCCTTATTTTCATCCTTTTGTGCTATTTCTTGTACAATTTGATAGAAAGAATATGACAAATAAAGACTCCAACTATTCATTAAGATGACCACAAACAGGAGCAGTTTCATGCTTCGAGTAAAGAATACAACCTTTTGTTTTAATTTATATTTCCTATATATAAAACCAATAAAGCAGCCTAAAAAAATATAGAGTAATATCCCACCCAAAAGCGGGCAAATCAGCAGCAGAAAGAAATGAAAAAAACTCCATGTTCCAATTGGAATCATTTGTATAGATGCTCTATTTTTTATTGATATTTAAGATGCCCTTGCGGGCATCTTTGTTAAAAAACATACGGTCTTATAAAAATCAGGAAGAAAATCCCTAACATGAGGAACCATTTTAAAAAATAATATAACTGACGGTTACTGGCTTTTAAGGCTTTGGCTTTAATCCGCACTTGGTAGACATAACCAAAGACTTTATTTAAACCGCCTGTCTGGTCACCTGCTTCATTGGGTGAGCTGGCTGCGGTCATCACACTTTTACCAAACCAGTGGTTAAACTTTTCCATAAAACGGGTTTTTAATGGGCGTTCTACATCAGCGAAAAAGATAATACGATTCTGGTTCGTCGTGTTTTCCGCATAATGGATATAGGTTTCATCAAACACCACACTTTCACCATCACGCCACGAATATCGCTGACCATCAACATCAATAAAACAGCGATCATCATTAGGTGTAATCAAACCTAAATGGTAACGCAATGAACCCGCATAAGGATCACGATGGCGAACTAAACGGCTATCTGGTGCCAACTCAGTAAACATCGCAGCTTTAATTGTTGGAAGCGTTTTTAATAATGCGGTTGTTTTTGGGCAAAGTTCAGCAGCAGATGGATGTGCCGAGTCGTACCATTTCAAATAGAAACGTTTCCAACCTGTTTTAAAGAAGGAGTTGAAACCGAGGTCATCATAACTACTTGAAGCTTTAATCCCACCTTTGTCATATAAAGCTTTGGCTTCGTCTCGAATCATTTCCCAATTTTCATCTAAAACTTTTAAATCTTTAAAATACTGCGTATCAATATAAGGTTGATTCGGTACTTTAGAAAACATGTACATTAAAAAGTTTATAGGTGCAAGAATCGTTGAATGATCGAAAAATTGACGATAAAACGAATGTTTTACTTTACCGCGTCGTTGAATGTACAGCGCAGAAATGATAAATATCGCTAATATGATCCACTTAATCATAACTTACTCTATCTGCCCAGATGAAAACCCAATGTCAATTTGATCGCAAACTTTCCAAATCGCACACAAAAAATAAGTCGACCATTCTACCAAATTTAAGCACTTAAATACCAATTTGCCTTACTTAAATCGAACAAAAACGATATTCATCCTTTATCCCAACCCATCTTTGAAGAAAGTGGAACACACTGTTATCTCATTTTTATAGCCTAGCTGATTCACACAATCGATGGGTTACAACAAATTGATGACCCTTGCGTCACGGCTTGATACAACTTGTTAGGTTTTTTTTAGATTAAGTTATCGTAAGATGAGCGAAGCATTTTTGCGCCCTGTCAGGCGCATACGCTTTATGACATCAACTTAGAATCCTCCACAACAAGGAGATCAGGCATGATCCACGCTGGCAATGCCATTACCGTCCAAATGCTTGCGGACGGAATTGCAGAATTCCGCTTTGACTTACAAGGTGAGTCGGTTAATAAATTTAACCGTGCAACCATCGAAGACTTCCAGGCAGCGATTGCTGCAGTTAAAGCCAATAACGACATTAAAGGCTTAGTTGTTACCTCTGGTAAATCAACATTTATCGTGGGTGCAGACATCACTGAATTTGGCGACAACTTCGCTGCAGGTGAACAGGCGATTGTTGATTGGCTTATGCCTGTCCATGAAATCTTCAACAGCTTTGAAGATTTAGACATGCCAAAAGTTGCTGCAATCAACGGCACAGCATTGGGTGGCGGTTTTGAAATGTGCTTAGTGTGTGACTACCGTGTCATGTCTGAGCAAGCTCAAGTTGGCTTACCAGAAATCAAACTCGGTATCTATCCTGGTTTCGGTGGCAGTGTACGTTTAAGCCGTTTAATCGGTATCGACAATGCCGTTGAATGGATGGCAATGGCGAATCCTAAGAAGCCAGCTGCTGCACTGAAAGATGGTGCTGTAGATGCGGTTGTTGCTGCTGACAAACTTCAAGAAGCTGCTGTTGACTTAGTTAAACAAGCACTTGCGGGTCGTTTGAACTGGAAAGCAAAGCGTCAAGAAAAATTAGACGCAATTAAATTGAATCCACTTGAACAAATGATGGCGTTCAATACAGCGAAAGGTGCGGTACTTGCAAAAGCAAACCCTGCACAATACCCTGCGCCAAAATTGTTACTTGACTCATTACAAGCAGGTGCAAGCCTTACACGTAATGATGCATTAAAAGCAGAAGCTCAAGGTTTTGCTAAAGCTGCGATCACACCACAAGCTGGCGCACTTATCGGTTTATTCATCAACGATCAAGTTGTGAAGAAAACTGCGAAAAAATATGAAAAAGGTGCTCATCCTGTAAACCAAGCAGCTGTATTAGGTGCGGGTATTATGGGTGGTGGTATTGCTTACCAAGCGGCAAGCAAAGGCACTCCAATCATCATGAAAGATATTGGTAACCCACAACTTGCATTAGGTATGAAAGAAGCGAACGGCTTACTGACTAAGCAAGTTGAACGCAAGAAAATGAAACCTGCGCAAATGGGTGAAACACTTGCTCGCATCCGTCCAACTTTAAGCTACGATGAGTTTAAAGAAGTGGATATCGTGATCGAAGCAGTGACTGAAAATCCAAAAGTAAAAGAAATGGTACTTGCAGACACTGAGAAGAATGTTCGTGAAAACACGATTATTGCTTCTAACACGTCTACGATTTCAATTACGCGTTTGGCGAAAGCATTACAACGTCCTGAAAACTTCGTTGGTATGCACTTCTTTAACCCAGTACACATGATGCCATTGGTAGAAGTGATTCGTGGTGAGAAGACATCTGATGAAGCGATTGCAACTACTGTTGTTCTTGCTCAGAAAATGGGTAAAACACCAATCGTTGTGAACGACTGCCCAGGTTTCTTAGTTAACCGTGTATTGTTCCCTTACTTTGGTGCATTCGACCTTCTTGTAAAAGATGGCGCGGATTTCCAACAAGTGGATAATGTCATGGCGAAATTCGGCTGGCCAATGGGTCCTGCATACTTGATCGACGTTGTTGGTATCGATACAGGTGTACATGGCGCTGAAGTGATGGCTGAAGGTTTCCCTGACCGTATGAAGCCTGACTACAAAGGTTCGATCCAAGCGATGTATGAAGCAAAACGTCTTGGTCAGAAGAATGACGTTGGTTTCTACAAATACGTGTTAGATAAGAAAGGTAAGAAAGCGAAAACTGTTGATCCAACAGCTTACGAAATCATTGCGCCTTTCGTTACTGGTGAAAAACGCGAGTTTGACAACCAAGAAATCATTGACCGTATGATGCTTGCTTTCTGTAACGAAACAGTTCGTTGCTTAGAAGACAACATCGTTGCAACTGCTTCTGAAGCAGATATGGCGATGATCATGGGTGTAGGTTTCCCTCCATTCCGTGGTGGTCCATGCCGTTACATCGACCAAACAGGTGTTGCTGAATACGTTGCGCTTTGCGACAAATATGCACACTTAGGTAAAGCTTATGAAGCGCCACAAATGTTGCGTGACATGGCTGCTAACAACAAAAAATTCTACGGTTAAGGAGCGACGTGAATGGCTACTTTAAATCCACGTGACGTTGTGATTGTTGATGGCGTTCGTTCTGCCATGGGCAAATCACGTAACGGTATGTTCCGCAATGTTCGTGCCGACAGTTTATCTGCTGAATTAGTACGTGCACTTGTTGCTCGTAACCAGTTTGATACCAACGAAGTTGAAGACATCATTTGGGGTTGTGTAAACCAAACTTTAGAGCAAGGTATGAACATTGCTCGTAATATTGGTTTATTGGCTGATATTCCAAAGACTGCTGGCGGTCAAACCGTTAACCGTCTTTGTGGTTCTTCTATGCAAGCACTTCATACTGCTGCTGCACAAATTGCGACCAACCAAGGTGACATTTTCATCATCGGTGGTGTAGAGCATATGGGTCACGTAGGTATGATGCACGGCATCGACCTAAACCCTGAAGCATCTAAACACTATGCAAAAGCATCTAACATGATGGGCTTAACTGCTGAAATGTTAGGTCGTATGAACGGTATCTCTCGTGAAGAACAAGATGCGTTCGGTGTTGAATCTCACCGTCGTGCATGGGCTGCAACACAAGAAGGTCGTTTTAAAAACGAAATCGTGGGTGTTGAAGGTCATGATGCAAATGGTTTCAAAATCCTTTGCGACATCGACGAAGTGATTCGTGCTGACGCAAACCTTGAAGCATTCAAAGCATTGAAACCAGTTTTCGATCCTAAAGGTGGTTCAGTAACAGCAGCAACTTCTTCTGCTCTTTCTGACGGTGCTTCTGCAATGTTAGTTATGTCTGCTGAACGTGCTCAAGCGCTTGGTTTAAAACCTCGTGCTGTGATTCGTTCTATGGCGATTGCAGGATGTGATGCTGCGATCATGGGTTACGGCCCTGTTCCAGCCACTCAAAAAGCGCTGAAACGTGCTGGTTTAACGATGGCGGATATCCAAACGATCGAATTAAACGAAGCATTTGCTGCTCAAGGCTTATCAGTCATGAAAGGCTTAGGCGTTTATGAGAAACAAGACATCATCAACTTGAATGGTGGTGCGATTGCATTGGGTCACCCATTGGGCTGTTCGGGTGCTCGTATCACCACTACATTGTTGAACGTGATGGAACAACAAGATACACAAATCGGTCTTGCGACGATGTGTATCGGTCTTGGTCAAGGTATCGCGACCATTATCGAACGTGTTTAATCGACACTGAGATAAAAATCCCCGCATATGCGGGGATTTTTTATTATTGTTTGAGATAACGCTCAAAAATAGTAGAGAAATCATAGTTCTCGATTTGTTTACGATGCTCGGTAAACTTGTTCTCAACCTGAATGGTCGTCTGTGAAATAATATCAGGAAGATTGAGTAGAACCTGTTCTGGTAGTTCTCGTAGAGAGAACATATTATTTACAGCCTGTTGTGTTTGAAGCAACGTGGCATATTGACGTTCAATCTCTTTGCAGGCTTCGCCAATACTAAACAGTGCCTTATATAAATCACGGACTTTCTCGATTTGAGTTTTCTCAATATCAATTGAATATGCAGTACCACCAAGCTGAAACTTGATTTCAACATCCCGATCAATCGTCCCTGCTGTTTCAAGAAGCACTCGGCTGATTTGATAATGCTTATAGGGATAGCGGTTTAGAGTTCTCTTCTTACTTACCGCACTGGTGCCGTCAAGATGAATAAAAGCAGTATTGGTAAAACAGTATTCATCGGTTTTTGCTTTGATAAGAAAAAAGATTTTTTCATTGTCTTCATGGAAAATATAATCATCAATATCTGTTTTATCATAATCCTGAGGTTCAATAATTTTACCGATATCACTCGTTCCCATTAAATCGGCCGCCATATTTTTAAACATTGTTAGAACCTTATGATCTGTTGGAATTACGATCATAATTTGTGGTGCGGTTGCTGTCTAGCATGAGTCTGTGCAATTAGAGGGTGTCATACCGCCTTGAAATAAATGCGTAGCCATAAAAAACTCTGCTTTTATGCAGAGATTTTTTATTCAGGAAAAAGTCAAATTTTAACGTGTGAAAAACTGATTTTGAGAGTTATTTAATCCATCACGAATCTGCTGCTGCAATCTCAGAACCTCATCAAAATTAATTTTTATTGTTCCATCACGAATGCTATCGACATTGTCACGAGTAATATTAAAAGGTTGCAACATTTTAAAAAGCCCATTGGTTGGGTCTGACGACTGAAAACCTTCCGCCACGGCAAAAATATTATAGGGTTGTAATTCCAACGGAATTTGAGATGGGTCAGGATCGGCTGCTTTCGGCTGATAATCAACAGTGGCTGTACTTTCTTTTATGGCCTCATTCTGCATATCACTGTGGGTCTTATATATACGGTGTTGCAAAGCCTGACGCACTTTCATGTCTTCCTGAAATGGAACAGGACCCACTTCCTCACGTAACTCAGATTCAGCCATAACGCGAATCGTTGGCAATGTAGTCACCTCTGCTGCCTGAACGGTTGATAACGCCATAAAAGCACATAGGGAAAGAAAGGTAGATCGTTTTAGAACGTTCATCGCTTGCTCCAAATATCTCTCATCCATAAGAAAACAGTGAGTTAAATAAAAGCACCTCTAAATAGGCTACAACAAAGTGCAGTTTTATTCAGTATGGCTCAGATAAACGGTCACCATGACTCAAAATTTGAACCCAAGATAAAATCCATGCTGGAGGCTGTTCATGTTTAATCTTTGTAAAGATGGACAGATTTGATCAATAAAATTCTCGCTTATACAGCGATTTTTTATTATTGTTCTTTCAGGATTATATAAATATCAATCATTATTTTAATTTTAAAATTCAAAATTTTAGGAGCAAATGGATGTCTTTAAGCTTAATCAAGGCAACTTTTAGTGTGGCAGTTATTGCAACGTTTTTAACAGGCTGTGCCACCAAAACCCTGATTACCAAAGATGGTAAAACCTATAATCGAACCACCAAAGTCACTTTGGTTGAAGACAATGTGGTGGCTTTCGGACGGCCTGCACAGGCAGCTTTGAGTTTACCCAGAGACAGTATTGTGATTGCAGCGCAAAAGAATAGCTATATCCTCACACAGGGCGGCTCCCAGTTTGTGACCTTGATTAGCAAGCTTGATCCTAAAAATATTCAGATCACACGCGACCTCAGTTTCTATTCTGAAAAGAACGATGGCAATTTTTCGGGCACCTTGCCTCTTTCCTATGTAAAACTTAAAGAGGATTTAAGCAAAAAAGATCTGGAGTTTTTTATTGAAAATGGTGCAAAGGAATGTTCTTCTTCCAGTGATGAACGCATGCAGGCTCAACGCTTCTGCTTCGATATTAAGCTAGCGGGTGTAGTCTACCCTGCCGCAAACAATCTCACCTCATTAAAAGCCTTAAGCAAGCCTTATCAGGTCACCATTTATACCCAGAAAGAGGAAAGCTACACATCTAAATCAGGTATGAATCCTTTGGAAAAACTGGTGCTGCTGCCTTTTGCCGTGGCAATTGATGTGGTGAGCTTGCCATTTCAGGCAGCGGACAAGATTTTTGACTAGGTGCTTATCTTTTAAGACAATTTTCTCAACGGCCTAAAACTGATTTGACAGCCACCCTTTGAGTCTAATCAATAATACTTCCCTTTTTTATCATGTTTTATTTCAGTTCTCGTAACGGAGTATTACATTTTCATCGCTTTAAATTCAGCGACTGCACCCCTATTATCTTGTTTAACTAAAATTGAAGAGATATGCCATGCGTGTAGATATTTGGTCAGATGTGGTCTGTCCTTTTTGTTATATCGGTAAAAAACGTCTTGAGCATGTGGCGGCAGAGGCTGGTATTGAACTGGAGGTGCATTGGCACAGTTATGAACTTGACCCAAACGCGCCTGCAAAACATGAGGAATCCAATACTGAGCGCCTAGCCAGAAAATATGGCCGAAGCTATGCCGAAATGGAAGAGATGGAGCGTAATGTAGCTGCAATGGCGGCCACTGAGGGCATTGATTTTCAATGGCAGAAAGCCAACTCAGGCAATAGCTTCAATGCACACCGCATCATCCATCTGGCACAGAGTAAGGGTCTGGGCAATGAAGCGGAAGAGGCTTTTTTCCATGCCTATATGACGGAGGGCTTGGCCATTGGTGAGCGCGAAGTGGTTGAGGAAATTGCCTCACGGATTGGTTTGGACAATGCCGAAGTCGAATATGTGCTAAATTCAGATGAACTGGCCGATTTTGTCCGTCATGATGAAAAAATCGCCCGTGAACAGCTTAATATCACAGGGGTGCCATTTTTCGTGTTTGACCAGAAACTTGCACTTTCGGGCGCGCAACCGCGTGAGATTTTCTTGCAGGCGCTGCAACAGGCCCAGTCAGAGATAACAGAGATTGAGCAGGATGAAGCTGCACAATGCAATGATGAAAGCTGTGAAATCAAACCCCAATAATGTTACTTATGGGTAAGCGTCTATAGCAGAACGAAGCTTACCCATTTATATACAGATTTGTATAATTTCTTTTTATATCAAACTTTTATCATAAAAAACCACCTTTTATCCACAGTCATCATTCCGTCATTTTTTAATCGCTTTTATTTGCTGCATTTTTCACCAGCATATATGTGCGGCTGTTCACAACTCAGCCATAAATTTACAGATACAATTTAGTTTTGTGATCTACTTAACCGATGCATACTTTTAAAATGTTTTTATTTTCAAAGCTAAACCATGAACAATTTCTCTATTTGGAATAGCCAAATGAGATTTTTTACTAACTTATAGACTATAGATTTTGCATTGTTTTCTTCTATAATCGTCATAAAGTGACATTCTTTTGTTATGGAAATGCAAGCGTTACAAGCCCCATCAAAGATCAGGCCCAACCAGAACAAACATGCATTAAACCGCTTGTAACGTGGGCGAAACAGCATATCTCAACAACTACAACTGAGTACAAACTGTTAGAGATTGCTGTCAATATTGTACTGCTTCACTATGTTAAACAGGCTCAAGCCTATCTCTAAGGAAACTATCGATGGACGTATTAGAGAAAGCTCTTTTGGTTGATGAGCTCAAAACTCTCATTGATGGGCTCAATGACAATAAGACTTCGCTTTTTGAAATTGCAAAATCAAAACAACGCATTAAAGACATTTGTGCATCCTGTGACGATCCTGCGTTTCAGGATCAGTTGCTCCCGTTTAAACAATTTATCCAGAATGAAGAGTTTTCCGCAGAAGAACTCGCAGAATATGGCTATGTCATGACCTACCGTGGCACCTTTAACTTCATGGGCCGTGTCGAGAATGCCCTGTTCGCTTCGGGTGACATGGGCTGGGCCGCCTTACGTCAGGCACAGCACTGGCAAGTCTGGGTGATTCGCCCAGCCCTGTCTTTCCTTAAAAGCCCGTGGATGAACTCATCCCAGGATGCTTTAAAATGGCTACAGCGCCATGCCAGTGAATATGTAAAAACAGATGATGAACTCGAACACCTCATCCCCGTTCTAGAACCCATGCAACAGAATTCGGCAGATGGCCTTTCAGGTCAGGCAGCTCATAAGAATGCACTAGCGATCATGAGAGAAGAAACCAAAAACTTCCAGACACAACTGGAAGCGATTATTCAGGAAAAAATCCAGCCTGTCGCCTCTACAGCCACCACCACGCGTGCCAGATCAAGCTTTAAACAAAATATACCTCCTACAGCAAACCTGAACAAGGCCAAGCCGATTGCGCTGAAAGACTTCAATCTGGATGGCTTGCTGTGCCGTCTGGAACGTGTTGATGCACGTACCTTCCCTTCGCTTTACCGTGTTGATCTGCACGATGACATTAACCAGAACATTAAAATTGACTGGCTCTATCTCAAGGCGGAGAATGACGTACAGCCAATCTGGGAATCCGCACAGGTTTTTATTGCAGAGCAGTTGTATGCACAGGGTCAGTTCTCGCATTATGTGGTGCTTGTGGGCACACACAATATTGAATATGCGACCACCATCCTACAGGCCTATACCGACCAGCGTCACACCAGAACCAGTTCGATCCACCAGACTAGCTGGACAAACTTCAAGCAGCATTACCACCAGCATGAAACCCTGTTTAATGAATGTGTGATGAATGGTACGCTGGTCTGGCAACGCGACCAGCGTGTATATCCTTATATCCCCGTATCATTTATAAATATCCAGAAATTTATTCCTTTCGAGGAAACTGCGGCAACATTCCTGACCCCTGTTATCCTGTTAAGGGAACGCCAAAAAATCCGCATCATTCACGGTTCGGAACGCGTCAGGCTGTCCAGTGAAGATCAGGCCTATCCATACCTATTACTGGATCGTGCCGAGGGATACACTTGGCAACTGATCCGTCAGGTGATTAGCCGTTTGCCACAACCCATTTCCGTGCATGACCTTTATCAGGCACTGGAAAACAGTGCGGTGTCAGAATCCTCTTAATCCCCCAGATTTTACTTTCAGTCCATCATTTTCCCTGCAACTTTTTAGTTACGGTTGGAGATGATGGATTTTTATTGCATACGCTTCTCTTGCACTGATTGATCTATTCACCACCCAGCTCAGAAGCTTTCTCCTGCCAAGTGTCAACAAGCTTTGTTGATATGACTGCTTTTTGTGTCTATCACTTGATTTTATTCAGTAAATCATCAAAAGTGGAATCAAGAACAATATATAAGCCTGCATTATGATGATTTTTCCAAAAACAGTGTCACGACCTCTATTTTATAGCTTTATGGCCTGCTCTCTAGGTTCAGCGAGCATGGCCTATGCGGCTTCAAACACTGAGCCACAGCATCCACCGCAGCCTCAAACTCAGTCTTCCCAGACAGAAGTAGCGACATCTGAAAATTTTCTGGACTATATTCCACAATGGGTGGATGCGACCCCAACTGTTTTTCCTGAGCAGTCCAATCAGCCTATTGTACCGCCAACGGCGGAAACGGAAGACAGGACATGGATTGACCGCAAACAGCGTCATATCCACGAATGGGCTGACCGCACCTCAGTGAAAATTGATGAATGGTTCGGGGAGATAGACCCTGAAAAGCCTGCTTCCGCCACCATCCGCTTTATGCTCGACAACTACTGGAATGAATATGACAACTATGAGGTGAAACCACGTATTCGTGGGAAGATCAAGCTCCCAACTCTGGAGAAACGGCTGAGTCTGGTCTTCGGTGATGATACGCTGGACGATGAATTTGACAACAATATTGCCAACATCAACAATCAACCGAATCAGGATGGCAACAAAAGGCTTGATTCCAAACAGACAAGCGACAACAATGGCTCCATTGCCCTGCGTTTTTCAAACCTCTCCAAACACCTGCCTTTCGAGACCGATGCCGATATTGGTATCCGTTCAGGCGATGATGTCTATCTACGTTTAAGAGCTGAGAAAAACTGGACTCTACGCAATGACTTCCATTTCAATGCGGAACAGATTTATCGTTACGGCAGTGATAGTGAAAATTATCTACGCACCAATCTGGAACTGACCCACGCACGTCTCAACCAGCCCCTTTTATCCAACCAGTTTAGCCTGATCTATGCCGATGAGCAGGATGATGACCTGACCTGGGAGAACAGGACATTCCGCCAGCATCAATTTTTTGCCCACAACAATTTCAACTATGGCATATATACTGGTGGTTATTACAACAATAATGACCTCCGCCTAAACAGTTGGGGGCCATTTGTCTCATGGCGGCAACCTCTGTGGCGTGAATGGTTTTATGTGCAGGGCGATCTGAACTATTTCAATGACCAGCGCGAAGACCGTAGTCATTATGTCAGCACGTTCATTCGTCTTGAAACGTTGTTCTGATGAAAATATCAGCACAACTGTGGATAACTTTAATGTTATCCATAAAAACAAAACCCCTGACGAATCAGAGGTTTTTATTATTTAATGGCTCACTTATTTCAATAACAGGCTATTGATGCGTTTGACATAAGCTGCTGGATCTTCTGGTAAGCCACCTTCAGCAATTACCGCCTGATCAAAGATCACATTGGCAAGATCATCAAACTGTGCTGAGTTTTCTAGTTTTCTTACCAATGGATGTTCAGGATTAATTTCCAGCGTTGGCTTGCTTTCACGAACAGCCTGACCTGCCTGTTTCAACATGCGAATCAATTGCGGAGAAAGCTCACCCTCACTCGTGACCAAACATGCTGGTGAATCCACCAAACGTGTCGTTACTCGCACTTCTTTGGTTTTGTCTTTCAATGAGCTGCTTAAACGCTCCACCACAGGTTTAAATTGTTCAGCCGCTTCCTCAAGCGCCTTTTTCTCATCCGCATCCTGTAGATCACCAAGATCAACTGCACCTTTAGACACGTTCTGTAATGGCGTACCATCAAACTCAAAGACAAAATTCATTGCCCACTCATCAACACGATCTGCCATGAGTAAAACTTCAATGCCTTTCTTCTTGAATACTTCAAGTTGTGGTGAGTTTTTCGCAGCCGTTAAATTATCCGCAGTCACGTAATAAATCGCTTTCTGCCCTTCTTTCATGCGTGACTTATAATCAGCAAAAGAAGTACTGATCTCATCATGATTTGAAGTCGCATAACGTAATAATTTTAAGATACGTTCACGATTACCCGTGTCTTCACCTAAACCTTCTTTTAATACCGAACCAAACTCAGTGTAGAAAGCTTTAAATTTCTCTTGGTCTTTTTCATCTTCTGACTTTGCTAAACCATCCAATAAAGTCAAGACACGACGCGCATTGCCTTCACGAATGGTTTTCACATCACGGCTTTCTTGAAGTAATTCACGGCTGACATTTAATGGTAAATCAGCACTATCGACCACGCCTTGTACAAAACGTAAATAGTTTGGAATGAGGTTGTCTGCTTCATCCAAAATGAATACACGCTTCACATACAATTTGATGCCCGCTTTTGCTTCACGTGTAAACAGATCTTGTTTAGCCTGACTTGGGATATACAGCAACTGAGTATATTCAGTGCTACCTTCCACGCGGTTATGCGCCCATGCCAAAGGCTCTGCGAAATCGTGGCTCAGATTTTTATAAAAGTCGATATATTGTTCATCAGTGATTTCGCTCTTACTACGTGTCCATAATGCGCTAGCAGAGTTAATGGCTTCCCATTCATCCGTCTTCACCATCTGACCGCCTTTAGGCTCTTCACCTTCAGCGACTTCCTCTTCTTGCCAGATTTCTTTTTGCATTTCGATTGGCAAGCTGATGTGATCAGAATATTTATTGATGATTTGTTTAACCTTCCACGACTCTAAGTAGTCGAGTGCATCATCACGTAAATGCAAGATGATATCGGTACCACGGGTTGCTTTCTCAATTGTTTGAACTTCGAACTCGCCCGTTCCACCACTGATCCAACGCACACCTTCAGCAGTCTCTAAACCAGCGCGGCGTGATTCAACCGTAATTTTATCGGCTACAATAAATCCAGAATAAAAACCAACACCAAATTGACCAATTAACTGTGCATCTGCTTTCTGATCACCACTTAACTTTGACATAAAATCTTTAGTGCCCGATTTTGCAATCGTACCAAGATTCTCTATCGCCTCTTGTTGGCTCAGACCAATACCATTATCGGAAATAGTTAAAGTTTTATTCTCTTTATTCAAGCTCACACGAACATGTAAGTTTGCATCATTTTCATAATATTCAGGGTGATTAATCCCTTCAAAACGCAGCTTATCGCAGGCATCCGATGCATTGGAAATCAATTCACGCAGGAAAATTTCAGGATTGGAATACAGGGAATGCGTCACCAAATGTAATAACTGAGCAACTTCAGCTTGGAAACTATAATTTTTTGAGGCTTGTTCACTCATAAATCACTCCTTATCTTGAGGCTTATATATTTGGAATGATTTATGAATGGTGCATATCTTGAATATTTCAATCCTTGTGTTTTATTTTTTCAGTTAAAAAATGCACAAAAGAACAATTAGAATGGTCTTTGGCTCAATATACGTGTTTGTAGAAGTTGATCCAATTGCTGTTGTCTTTGTGCATATGCACGACGAAGACAAGAGGTATTTGCTGCACATGAATTACGCTGTTTCAACCATTCGAATTGCTTATCTTTTTCTGCATCCCGTCCACCCATTGGCAATGCATGCAGGATAATCTGATAGGTGGTTGCTAGTTTTACATCTGCATCATTTAAACCACGATCATTACAAATCTGTTGTTCCGATTTCAATTTTACAGCTTTGCATGAGAAGCTGGCAGCATGAGTTTGAGATAAAATGAGTAATGACATAAGAAATAATGCTGAGCTTAATAATTTTTTCATCACCGATTATTCACTTTTATTTAAGATTATTTCTAACCATACAAAACTCAGGTGTTGAAGCCTGTATCGGTTTTATTTCAAATTGCAAAAAGAAAAACCTCACGATTTGTGAGGTTTCTTTAAATCTAAATCGACTTAGAATTTATAGCTATAGCCCAAAGTATAGACCATTGGATTTAGGTCTAAATCAAACTTCGTACCATTGACCAACTTAACTTCAGGGCTAAGATCTGCATATCGAACATCCATATATACACCCCAATTTTTAGCGTCAGCAGGTTGGAAATTAAAACCTAACTGACCAGCAAAACCATAAGTATTTTTCACGTCATCAGCTAAGCCCTTTTCGTGCCATGCAATGAAGGCTGTACCACCAACACCAATATATGGAGTAAATCGAGTTGAATTCTTAAAGTTATATTTTGCTGTGATTGTCGGTGGTAATTGACGAACACTTGCAACTTTCTCACCATTTAATAGAACATCGTGATTAATTGGGTTAGCAAGCAAAACCTCAGCTGAAAAAGGCGTATCACCAAAGAAATATTCTACTGAAGGTGTGAATGCGAATTCATGATCACCTTTAACTACAGCACCTGGAGCTAATGTTGTATCTGCAGTTGGCGCAATAACACCACCACCGACCTTAACCTGAAAACCACCTGCAAACGCAGTTGATGATAACCCCAATAATGCAACAACTAATACATTTTTTAGCATTTAAACAACCTCTTTTAAAAAAATTATGTTCTTGTTCAATATAATAAACACGTGTTTATACATTATGCAATACATATTAATTCCAACCTTTTTGATTGATTTTGTAATATATTGAATAATAAAAAAATATATTTATCAAAATATGTAATAAATATAATTCAGACCAATTTAATCAACTTAAACCATTATAAAACCTAGTATTT
>CAZKJI010000013.1:0-30717 GCA_964553005.1 uncultured Acinetobacter sp.
AGCCAATGTATAAGCAAACTGCTGCTTATGGTCACTTTGGTCGTGAGGGTTCAGATTCTGCATTTACTTGGGAAAAGACAGATAAAGTCGAAGTTCTTAAAGATGCTGCGGGACTATAAGTTTATCGCTCATAAAAAAGTTCGCAAATTGCGAACTTTTTTATTTATTATTATTTATTAGATTCAGCGCTATCTTGTTTAAACATTTCAAATAAAGAACTTGTCTGAGTTGGTTGATCTTCCTCATAATGTAATGAATATACATGTACCATCTTAATTACAAGTACAACTACAAAACATGCAGCCACACAGAACATCCATAAACCATAAGGACTTCTAATATGCTGAGAACCACAGTAAGGACACTGCTTATCTGTTGAGGCGACAACCTTGTCACAACATGCACAATGATATTGGTATAACATCATTTACTCCTCCGTTATTATTTTTTATTTTCTTTTCACAGCAACTTTTACCGTCACAGTTTTATCCTATGAGAAAAAAAATGAGAATACAATCTAGTTTCGGAACCAGTTCTTTTAAATTAACAAAATTTTATGTCAGTTTTGTGAGTGTTTTATCTTAAAACTTATAGGGGAAGCGATATTATTTTGATCTTGCACAGCATTTGCTAAAATACAATTTCAATCATTTCGGATATAAGGTTATGACTCAATTGATCAATAAGGGTGGATTCCGTGAACGGGCAAACCGTAACCGTAAATATAAGCAGTCTGAAAATGAATTAACCACATTGCTTCCAAACCAATATCGTGCTGGTTTAAAAGAAACAGATCAACATGCCCAGCCAGAGCAGCAACAGGATAATCCATCTAAAAATAAGGCATAAAAAAAGCACACTATTTAAAAGTGTGCTTTTGCTAAAACAGACCTATTAATTCACATCTTTAAATTCAATTTTCTTCTGCTCAGGTTTGACTTCACGCGCTTCTCCATCAATCACGGTTGAATCACGATATTGGCCACCACCTTGCTGGTTCTGCATATCCTGCATTTGACGCATAAGATCAGCAAATGGGTTCTGACCACCAGCACTAGCACCAGCGCCCATTCCACCCATCATTTGCTCCATCATGGCTTGCTGACGCTTCGCCATTGTTTTCATGAGTGAATTGCGGAAAGCAGTTTGAACGGCTGGGATAAGCACCAATATCGCTAGTACATCAGAAATCAAACCTGGCAACATTAGCAAAAAGCCCGACATGGCAATTGACAGTTTTTTGGTCACTACTGGATCAGTGCCAAGCTGCCCCGTCATCTGCATTTGCTGTAATTGTGGCATAATGGCAGAGGTGCTTGAACGAACAAGGTTCAGACCAATGAAAAAAGCAATAATGAACCAGAAAAAGACATACCACATACTTCCAACGAGGTCACCCACGCCAATCCATACCAAAACCTCAGCAATTGTGCCAAATACCACGATAAGAAGTAGATTCATGTCAAATCTCAAAATTAAAAACTTGTGCAAAATACTGGTCAATTAAGCTGACACAATACATAAAATGAATTCAATACATAAGTTGATGGGTACTTTTTTCCATTTATCAAGTGCTGTTGGTATGAGCTGCATAAAAAAGCTCCCAATTAAATCATCGCTAATTGAGAGTCCAGATTTTATTTAAGGATTAGCCACAGCTTGCGTTGCTAATCTTTTTAGTTTGTGGATCAACCGTCACTGTCACACGATTTTCCCGATAATCCATTGTGACTGGTTGGTTTGGCCCCACACTACGAACAATTTCAGCTTTGGTTTTTTGTTTGATTTGTTCTTCACTTAAACCTGATTGACCAATCAGTTTTTGTGCTTCATCCGCCAGGCATTTAGGCTGACTGGCGCGGAAAAATTCCCATTCTTCAACAACCTGACCATTGGCCAACTTACAATAGCCAACCTGACCATTGGCTTCATTTCTGATCTCTAACTGGCCACCCTGCTCTACACAAAACTTGCTTGCTGGATTTGCCATACCAATTTTTGGTGGAGTGAGTTCTTTATTTGGAGTCGATGAACACGCTGTAAGTGAAGTCAGGATTAACCCTAAAAATAGAATTTTTTTCATCAGTTGTGTGCTTGCAAAAATGTAAAGATAACAAATCAATCAAATTATTATGTCTATTATTTGAAACAAAACAGTGACTACTGAACAATAATGTATTCGACCCGAATTGCCTCATTCACCAGATAATGATCTTTGACCAGATAAAAATAAGGTTTATCTCTGATCCATTCATCCATCTCTAAAATGGCTTGCGTGTATCCTGTGATCGCTAAAAAATCTTTTGTGACGATTGCATCCATAGGCTTATCCTTTTTTCTTAAGCCTACCATAAGTGCAAATCCTACCGATAGTTTAAATATCGCCCTTAACAGTCATTTCCCCTATCATTTAGCATCTATAAATATCCATACATGTAAAAATTACGTTATCTTTCATTTTTCCCAAAGCGACTCGAATATAATAGGCTGGTGTCTTTATTCCAGAGCTGTTATGTCTGCACCAGCCCTATCATACCATCTTCCCAACCACAGAATTATTCCTTATTTTTTGTCATCTTTTCTTTGGCAGTTGGTAGTTTCTGTATTGGAACGACTGAATTTGTTGCTATGGGGTTGATTCAAGAAATCGCTACTGATTTAAATGTCAGTGTTCCACATGCAGGTTATTTCATTAGTGCCTATGCGCTTGGTGTTATGGTTGGCGCACCAATTATTGCAATTTTAAGAGCTAAAGTACCGCGTAAAACGCTATTACTCAGCTTGATGTTATTTTATGGTTTAGCCAATGCCGCCACGGCCTTCGCAACAACATCTGAAGCTATGCTGATATCCCGTTTTATTGCAGGCTTTCCTCATGGTGCTTATTTTGGTGTAGCCGCATTAGTTGCAGCCGAATTGGCAGGAAAACAACGTAGAGCGACTGCGATTGCACAAGTAATGATGGGACTCACCCTTGCAAATGTGATTGGGGTTCCTATTGCAACTTGGCTTGGTCAGCAATTTGGTTGGAAATCTGGTTTTGAGTTTTCTGCCGTGATTGCCTTTATTACTTTAATTGGTGTTAGCCTTTTCGTTCCCAATATTCCACTACAAAAGTCAGCCAGTATTAGAGCGGAATTAGCAGGTCTAAAAAACATCAATATGTGGCTAACACTTGCAGTGGGTGCAGTTGGTTTTGGCGGCATGTTCTCTGTTTATAGTTATGTATCTCCAATTTTAACTGAATATACCCATGCAGATATTCGTGTGGTTCCAATTGCTCTGGCAATCTGGGGAACAGGTATGGTGATCGGTGGTTTAGTTGCTGGATGGTTGGCGGACAAGAATTTATTTAAAACCATTATTGGTATTTTGATCAGTTCAGCCCTCGCTTTTGTGGCAGCCAGTTTTATGATGACAAACCTCTATACTGCGATTACAGCCTTATTTCTGATTGGTTTCACTGTGATTGGATTAGGTGGTGCATTACAAACACATTTGATGGACATCGCAGGCGATGCACAAACATTAGCGGCATCATTAAATCATTCTGCATTTAATTTAGCCAATGCCTTAGGCGCATTTCTTGGAGGATGGGTACTTAGCCATGATATGGGTTGGTTAGCACCGATTTGGGTTGGGTTTGTGCTAAGTTTAGGGGGATTAGCAATCTTATTAATTGCTCTGGCTTATGCTAAATACACTCACAAAAATCAATCTGCCGTAATTTAACGGCAGATTGATCAGTTTATCGATATGAACTGATCAATTTATTGAGTTGTTGGTTATGCCATTTAGATAAGAATAACAAGGCTGCGATCGCTCCAATTAAGGCAAAAAACATATCAGATTGAGTGTCCCACTCATATCCTTGTGTACCAAGAAACTCTTGCGCACCTTGTCCAAGCGCTAACGCAGCTGCCCATTCAATCAATTCATAAGTCGCACTGATGGCTAGGACAATACAGATCACAATAAAACTAAGCATTTTCCCTTTGGCTAAAATCTGATGTCGAATCAAAATTTCCCGTGCAGCTATGGCAGGCACAAAACCCTGCATAAAATGTCCAATCTTGTCATAAGGATTTCGATCTAAACTGAACCATTGAGCGATCTCAAAACCTAAAGGTACACGTGCATAGGTATATGCCCCACCGACGATTAATACCATTGCATGCAAAAAAATTAGGCTATACAAGAGATTAGTGAGTGGAAATGTTTTATAGGTGTAAATCAATAATGGAACAATAATTAAGACAGGCAAAACCTCCATCACCCATGTACCACGGTCAAATGGATGAATACCTGAAATGATTAAAATCAACATAAGAATAAATGCCGCACAACACAACATCAGTTTTTGACTCATATAATCTCCTCTAATTTTATTATTTTGTCTTAACATGACTCGATTCTTAAAATTGATCCTCAACTCTATTTTTCATTAAACTTGACAATAAACTTGAGGTTTATTCGGATAATTTTTCACCACAATGCGGACAGTAATGATATTTCTTTTTTTCCTGTTGCTGATCTTCAAGCAGCTTCTCCCTAACCAACTGGATGATAATTTCATGGGTCTGCTCTTTTGGTAAACCCACTTTTTTCCGAATTCGTTCAATTTCAACTTGGTCATGCAACAAGTCCAGCCCTTTGGCTTGCAAGGCTTCACGAAACTCCTGTTCCAGTCTTTGATTGCGCTGGTTTAATTCATTTGCAAGACCTGAAGCCAAAATACCTGCAGGCAAAGCTGCAATACCAACACCTAAAATAGTAATAAACGCACCTAGTATTCGACCTAAATTGGTTACAGGTGTTACATCACCATAACCCACTGTCGTCAATGTGACTACCGCCCACCACATGGCTTGTGGAATCGAACTAAACGCTTCTGGCTGAGCTTTATTTTCAACGACATAGATTGCTGATGCAGTCATGACAATCATGATCACCAAAATAAAAATAACGGCTTGGAAAGAACCTTTTTCTCGTTGAATTACCCTTAACAATATCTGTAATGAAACAAAATATCGGGTCAGTTTGAGTAAGCGGAATAAACGTAGAACTCGTAAAAAACGCAAATCGATATGCACAAAGAAGTTCAAGTACGCAGGTAAAATCGCCATTAGGTCAATAATCGCCCCGCCACTTTTCATCCAGCGAAACCGTTGTTTCCATGCTGATTCCTGTGGATTTTTCTCAACGATGCTCCATAGCCTTAATAAATACTCTCCACTAAAAATAAGAATTGAGAGATTTTCAAAAATATCGAAATAAGACTGATACAGCTTATACAAGTCATTTACTGACTCCAGTAGCACCGCTGCAACGTTGGCAATGATCAGGGAAATCAGTACATAGTTTACACAGGTACTTACTTTACTTTTATAGTCATCATCATGCAGATTGTTATAAACAAACCGTCTTAGGCGTTGCCATGAAAATTGAGCCATACCATATTTATCGTTATATAAATCAAGCTAAAATGTATCATGTTGCCTGAGCGTTTGATAAGTCATTTCTATTTCAGGCCACCTCACACTTTATGAATAATAGGAAAGTGGCTTTGTGATGAGTCAATATCATCATCTTTATAGTGATTGGCGGACTGTGGTGGAAAGTGTTGGGCTATTGGTGATTAAATATAAGGAACATTCTGTACGAATAGAAATGCTTCTTTAGCCCCATCTCCATCAATCACTGTTACACCATAATAATTTAACCCAGTATGCCTAACTTTTAAACTTGGATTATAGGTAGGTATCCATTTTAAAAAATCATTAAAATAAACAATAAGATCATCATGGATTGAAATATCATAAGAAACCTTACCGACTAGCTCGCAGCAATCATCATAAGAGAATTAATTTTTATTCAATAAAACAAAATCATGTAGTAGTGGCATAAATAGAACCTCAGTTTAAATGGTAGTTTTCTCTATCAGTCAAAGCTTTCCACTCTTCATGGCTATAAAGCTTAAGATTCTTCAGTTGAGTACCTACTAATAAAAAGCGATCGTCCCATGTCAGTACTTCTCTACAGTCTTCTAAATTTTTGTTTGAAAAACAAGGAAATAAAGTCGGATTAAAATATATTAATCCAATTTCAAGTAAATGCTTAATCTCTTTAGGATTTTCAGGAATAGAGTGAAATACGGGTATATTTTCTATTAATTTGCGAGCAATTTCATGAGGTTCAGAATCTAAATCATCCAAATACCATTTTTGGTCATCACACCTCCATAAATAAGCAGTAAAACCATTTTGCTCAATCAGTAATGTCTCTGTAATTGCATTTGGTTCCTCATACCAAACAGAAAATGCTAAAGTTTTTGTCGGAATAATTGAAAATTTTGGCGGTTTTAAATAAGAATAATCCTTTAACATTAAAGAAACTAAATCTTTAATTGCTCTTTCTAGATCCTCAACCTACTGATTTTTATGGATAATGTTAACTAGTTCAGAAATATTATCTCTTATCGTCAAAATACTTTTCATTTTATAAAAAATAAGGGCTGATTACTCAGCCCTTATTTTAGCTTTTTGCTCAAACAAAGCATAGCTTTGTTCTTGCGCTAGGGAAAAGCCTTTCGGCTTTTCTTGATCCTAGCTCATTAAGTCAATTGAGCAGCCTGAATCTTCTTGGTATCAACTTGATCAGCTTCTTTTGTATATTCACTCATCTTATCGAAGTTCAAGTATTTGTAGATGTCAGCAGAAGCGCTGTCAATTTGTGACGCGTACTGTTGATATTCTTCTGGGCTTGGCAATTTACCAAGAACAGCAGCGACAGATGCAAGCTCAGCAGAAGCCAAGTAAACGTTTGCACCTTGACCTAAACGGTTCGGGAAGTTACGAGTAGATGTCGATACGCATGTAGTGTTCGGTGCTACACGTGCTTGGTTACCCATACACAATGAACAGCCCGGCATTTCTGTACGCGCACCAGCACGGCCATAGATGTTATACAAGCCTTCTTCCATCAACTGGTGCTCATCCATACGTGTTGGTGGAGCCAACCATAAGCGAGTAGACAATGAACCACCAGGTACTTTGTCAAGTAACTGACCAGCTGCACGGAAGTGACCGATGTTGGTCATACAAGAACCGATGAATACTTCATCAATTTTGTCGCCTTGAACGTCAGAAAGAAGTTTTGCGTCATCTGGATCGTTCGGGCAGCAAAGAATTGGTTCTTTGATGTCAGCTAGATCGATTTCGTAAACTTTTAAGTATTCAGCATCAGCATCAGCTTTTAACAAGCTTGGGTTATCTAACCACTTCTGCATGTTTTCAGCACGACGAGCAAGTGTACGTGCATCGCCATAACCTTCTGCGATCATCCACTTCAACATGGTGATGTTAGAACGTAAGTATTCAGCAACTTTCTCTTCAGAAAGCGTGATTGAACAGCCAGCAGCAGAACGCTCAGCAGATGCGTCAGAAAGTTCGAATGCTTGCTCAACAGTCAAGTCATTTTCCATTTCTGTTAAGTCGATCTCAAGGATACGACCAGAGAAGATGTTTTTCTTACCTTTCTTCTCTACAGTTAAGTCACCAGCTTTGATCGCATAGTAAGGAATCGCATGTACAAGGTCACGTAAAGTGATACCAGGCTGCATTTTACCTTTAAACTTAACAAGTACAGATTCAGGCATATCAAGTGGCATAACGCCAGTTGCAGCTGCGAACGCAACAAGACCAGAACCCGCTGGAAATGAAATACCGATTGGGAAACGAGTATGTGAGTCACCACCAGTACCAACAGTATCTGGAAGTAACATACGGTTTAACCAAGAGTGGATAATACCGTCACCAGGACGTAAAGATACACCACCACGGTTCATGATGAAGTCAGGTAATGTATGGTGAGTTGTTACGTCAACTGGTTTTGGATACGCAGCAGTGTGACAGAAAGACTGCATCACTAAGTCAGCTGAGAAGCCCAAGCACGCTAAGTCTTTTAACTCGTCACGAGTCATCGGACCAGTTGTATCTTGAGAACCAACAGTTGTCATCTTAGGTTCACAGTAAGTACCTGGACGGATACCTTGACCTTCAGGAAGACCACATGCGCGACCTACCATCTTCTGAGCTTGTGTAAAGCCTTTGCCCGTGTCAGCAGGTTGTACAGGCGTACGGAATAAAGTAGAAGGTGCAAGACCTAATTCTTCACGTGCTTTCGCAGTTAAACCACGACCAATGATCAAGTTAATACGACCACCAGCACGTACTTCGTCTAAAAGTACAGGCGTTTTAAGCTCAGCTTCTGCAATTTGTGCACCGTCTTTGAATGCAGTAACTTTTGCAGCAGTATGATCAATTTTCAATACAACTTCGTCGCCCATGTTCATGTTCGCAACGTCGATTTCTACAGGTAATGCACCTGCATCTTCCATTGTATTGAAGAAAATTGGAGCGATTTTAGAACCTAAGCACACACCACCATCTTTTTTGTTTGGAATGTGCGGAAGTTCGTTACCGAAGAACCAAAGTACAGAGTTCGTTGCAGATTTACGAGAAGAACCTGTACCAACAACGTCACCCACGTAAGCAACTTGGTTGCCTTTCGCGATTAATTCTTTGATTTGGTTTAATGGACCAACTTCACCTGGTTTTTCAGGGTTGATACCGTCACGCTCGTTTTTCAACATTGCATTTGCGTGTAATGGGATATCTGGACGGCTCCAAGCGTCTTGAGCTGGAGACAAGTCATCCGTATTGGTCTCACCTGTTACTTTAAACACAGTGATTTTGATTTCTTCTGGAACGTCAGCACGGCTTGTGAACCATTCAGCTTCAGCCCATGATTGTAAAACAGCTTTAGCGGCAGCATTACCTGCTTTTGCTTTATCTGCTACGTCATGGAATGCATCAAATACAAGAAGAGTTTTCTTCAATGCTTCTGCAGCTAATTCAGCAAGCTCAGCATTGTCAAGAAGTTCAACTAAAGGAGCAACGTTATAACCACCAAGCATCGTACCCAGTAAGTAAACCGCACGCTCTTTGGTTACAAGTGGAGAAGTCGCTTCACCTTTCGCAATCGCAGATAAGAAAGCAGCTTTTACATAAGCAGCTTGGTCAACACCTGCTGGAACACGGTTTTCAAGCAAATCAACCAAATATGCTTCTTCACCTGCTGGTGGATTTTTTAATAATGCGACAAGTTCAGCAGTTTGAGCATCATCAAGTGGCTTCGGTGGGACTCCGAGTGCGGCACGTTCTTCAACGTGTTGGCGGTAAGCTTCTAGCACAGTGTTATTCCTCTTTTTTAAAAAATTACTTGTAAGTTCCAGCTTTCTGTAAGCTTTACAAGCAATATGGACAGCAAAATTTTACTAGACTTCGAGTTAAAAGTTAATGCAACAACCGTATTTCTACGTGATGACCATTATTTTATAGCGAAATGCCCATCAGTTTGAAATACCGCTTTGGTATAAAGCCAAAGTCCAGTAAAACAATCATTTAGTTCCACAAAAAAAGACAACAGTGTTGTCTTTTCAGTTAATACATTAAAATAGTTTATAGTTCGGCAACTTTTCATGTGGTGTTGCCAAACATTGTTCAGTAAATTGTTGTTTCAGTTTTTCACGTAATGAATCTGGATCAGCCTTAAGTTCTTCGGCTGGGATTGCGTAGACTTTTTCAATAATGCCGAAAATAAACTTACGCGTGGTTTCATCCTCAATTTTGCCCGCATGTTCTGTTGCCTGTTTTTGCTCAATTCCATTTTGACGATCCAGCGTAATCGAACGCGCGGCATTCCCGACACTTACACAATAGCCATGCCATTGTTGTTCAGGTGTAAGTGACTCTTTTTTGCTACAACCGACCAAAACCAAACCTATTGCAATCAACAAAACTTTATTCATCATCATACTGCGACTAATTTGATACACACATCATACTGAAACTGGTTTATTTTGCAAAAGGAAGTATTTAAAACCGTCCTGTCCGCAATAAAAACATACAAATCATTTGCTGCACTGCATATTATTGCCATTCTTTTGGCATTTACTGCCTGTTGCAGAAAGATAGGTATTACCTGCCACCAGATTATAATGCCTGCCTTTTGAATCCCAGCATCTTACACCATTACAGTTTTTTACAGGAATCAGAGTTTCCACAGCAGCTGCTGTAGATGGACTGGAAGTGGCCGCACCAGCAGCTGGCTTAGCTGAATTTGTTACAGAAGCTGTGGTGGTCTTAACCGCATTTGCACTGGTCGCCGCTACAGTTGTTTTTGCTTCTTTGTTTACTGCTGGCGGAGGTGTTGTTGGATGAGTTGCGGTCTGGGTTGTAGTGGTATTGGGATTTCTCTTTGCAGGGTCGAGTTGAGGTTCCTGTTTCTGAGTTGGAGGTGGTGTTGCTGAATATGTTGTTACACCACGTGCGTCCACCCACTTATAGTATTCTTTAGCATTTGCTTGGATTGTAAAGCTGAGCAATATTAAGCTTATAGTTGCCAAAAGTTGACTTAAAGTGACAGGTTTCATCCACTCTCTCCAAAAAATGTCATTAATCTATATATTTTTCAATAGCTTATTTTTATTTTATCATATTTTTAAAAATATCCAGTATAAAAAAACCTGCTTTATTTTCATAAAACAGGTTTTCTAAAAAAGCTTTAAAAGCGCCAATTATAGAATACGTCAATGGCACGCTCTAACGATTGACTTGCTTCTAAGTATAAACGGCGATTCATTTGATAACGTAGGGTAAGTTTATTCACAGGAGTAAACACACCAATACCATAGCGGATAAATAAATCTGGTGTGATATATCCTGTCAGGCTGACTTGAGTATCATCTCCTGTACCCTGTGCATCCAATGCCAGTCCGCTCAGACCAAAAGTTCGACCAATCTGGTTGGTTAAAGCCCGTGTCCCACCCAGACCCATACTGATACCAGCGGCTGCAATGGTATTGTTTACGTCTGACTTAAAGCCCTCAGTATTGCTTAAACCACTGCTACCTTCATTGATACGTCCCGTAAGCAAAGCATTGAGTGCTTCTTGCTCTGACAAGCCAGCATCATTATAGACCTGAACATTTGGCACAGTTGCCGTACCTGTTACCCGTACCCCAACCATACTGCCTTGAACAGGTTTATTGGCATCAATATCCAGTGTTGGGTTGGCCAATGGTCCATTAAAACGGGCAATGGCTCGGTTCAAGTCCAGACTTTGACCATAGGCCTCAATTTTCACTTTCTGACTTACACCAATCGCACCATTGGCACGCATTGCAGTTTCCAGACCACGCTGGGATAGATGCAAACGTCCAACGAGTGGAATATTACTTTCAAAGCCCTGAAAAATAACCTGATTGCCCAATGTCAGGGTCATATCAGCACGAATGTCCCACGGTTTTGCTGACTTTAAGGTCGCCAACAAATCCTGTCCTTGCTGCACAACACGCACATCAGGCGAAACGTTAATCACGGTTGCGGTGGTTTCTGGCATTGAAATGCGCGCGCGAGGAACATCAATTGACCCTTTCAAGCTTAAGCGCTGATCAAATGGATAAACATCGAGGCTTAAATCAGGCTGGACAATCGCAGTGATCATTGGTGCCTGACGAATCAATAGGTTATCACCTTTTAAGGTTAATGCCAGATGGGGTTCTTCTTTCCAGTCAAAGCTACCCTTTAAGCGGCCCACACCTTGCCCACTGTTGAATGCACCATCAATACTGGCTGAATCCTGACGGATTGAAGAATACAACTGGATATTGGTGAGATTTACAGGCAGTGAAATCATACTAATTGCGCCATTTTTTAAGCGCATTTCACCTGTAAATTGTGGTTGAGTCAGTGTGCCATTAATTTTTCCAGCAAGTGCTAATGTACCCGCCATTGAACGTACATCTTTAATAAATGGCTTGAATACTTTAAGTTGTACATCATCAAAAGCAACTTCACCACGCATTGGCATTCCATTTTGAAATGGATTCACGATCACGTTAGCGTAACCTGTACCAATGTCCGGTGTTTTCATATCCACACGGAATAATAAGCCATCATTGACACTTTTAGCGATTAAGCTCAATTCATCATAGGTAACTGTGGTCGCAATATCTTGAGGATCATCAGGTGCAAGGCCCAATGCTCCTTTACGAGTGACTAAACTTGCATCTAGTTTTGGGCGGCTACCTTTAGCCCACGAAGCTCGAGCATAACCATTCAGTTGACCAGTAACTGCTAAACCTTCTGGCATAAATACCGCAAAATCATTTAAATCTAGATTTTTAGTAACAACTGAAAAATTACCTTTATTTTGGCTAATACGTGCCGATTGATCTAAACAAACCTGACTATGCAGACTTTGCCAACAATGCTGTCCAATATAAAGTTCAGACTGGGCTGCAGAATAAATGATCGCTGCACTTTGATTTTGTACTAAATCAATACGGCGTGATTTAAAGTGACCTTTTTGTAATTGTCCTAACCATTCATTGTTCTGATTGAAACCACCTGCAAGCTGTACATAAAAATTAGATTGGCGATTATTACTTTCAACTTTTAATATATGTGCTTTACGCGTGCCACCTAAGTTAATCGTTGCATTTTCTATTTCACGATTACCACTACGTAAATGATCAATTTTTGCAGCCAATAACGTTGGGGTCATTTCTGAAGTTGGTAATTCACCCTGAATACGCAGTGATTTAACGCTTGCCACATCCTTGAATGCGAAGTTATCCACGGCAATATTTGCAGTTGCTTTTAAACGTGGTTGTGATTGAACGTTTAAAACACCGTAGGCACGACCTTGCAAACCTGGATAAATCTCATACAAGGCTGGAGCATTTAGTTTCACTCTTAAACTTTGTGCATTGCCTGTGGCTTGTAACTGGTTCTGAGCATAGGCAAAAAATAAGTTATTGGCTTCAAACTGTTGCGGTAAAAAACCTTTCTGGTTGGAGTCTAGCAACAAAGTAAGGTTACCACGACCACGAACAGGTTTATTATTCAGAAAACCTGCCGCGTTTAAATCCCGAATATCGATGCGCTTCAACTTTTCAGACCAAACACCTTGTGTTTTAACATGCCCTGAGAGTTCACCTTTAAGTGTTGAAACAAAATACTGTGGCTTGAAGCGTACTAAAGATGCATTGATATCCCAACCAAGTTTATCTTTTAGGTTCACAGCACCTGTAGCAAAAATCTTACCTCCCACACCATCATGTTTTAACTCATTAATTTTTATATATTCTGGTGTTCCTGCCACGTTGATTTTCAACAGTCCATTGCCTTGATTTAATGCATTTAATGAACCATTGTAATCAACTGCAAAACTTTTAAAACCTCCACCAGACTTCTGATCATTAAACATTAAAGCGGCTGTACTTTTGCCTTTTAATGCAACGGTTTCTATACGATCTGACTGAACAATTTGACCTTTTAAATCAATACGATCAAATTGAATGATCTGTCGATTCGGTTTTGCAAAACCAGTTGCTTTAATATCGCCATTTAATAAATTAACAGGTGCATTAGCAACGACTGTTTGTGGATTAAAATTCTTGGCTTTAAGCTGAGCCTGCCAGGCTAACTGTTGCTTTTCAGTAGGTAGTTTAACTTTTGCTTGCCCAGATAAACTCCCTTTCGCAGCCTGATAACGAAAGTTTTCAACATTCAGTAGATTTGATTTTATATCAAGACGGGCATCATATTTACCCGTTGGTAATAATGCTTTCTCATGAGGTTTCACTGTTGTAGAAACATAGATATCTTGTTGACCTTGTTTTAAGGCGATGTCGGTATGACCATCTTCGCTAGTCAACCAACCAATATAAGGAACTGCCCGATCTATATTTTTCCATGCCACATTTAATAGCATCGGCTGTGGTTTGTGATCTTTCGATGCAGCTTGATTGAGTTTAACAGCCCAGCTTTCATATTTATCGAAGTCAAGGTTGGCTTTTAAGGACAGCCCTTTTTCCATTGAACCTGATGAACTTAGATTTGCATCCAGATTGGGCGGCAAGAAATCCTGAGCCACTTGCGGAACAGTTTTATCTTTTGGGTTTAATTTTTCCAAACGCCCCTTAACATCCCATGACACATGATTATGCCAATTCACCATACCTTTAAGGCCAACCGTACCGCCCATCAACTGACCATTAAAATCATTGATATTGAGCTGGTTTTTCAGGTCAGTATCCATCAGGGCATTATATTTTCCCTCAGGAATCTGTTCACCTTTCAGGTCGGTATCCAGTGTCAGAAGTAACTTTTGAATGTCACCGTTAAACCGCGCCACACCATCTTTTGCAAATAATTTTTGTTCTTTTAGCAAGGGTAAATGATAATTTTTAAAGAACAACTCACCGTTCATTGGTACATGGTCACGTACAGGATGAACCACAACCCAACCTGTGAGTAGATCAGGGGTACGGGTTGCAATTCCTGCCTTTAAGGTATCAAGCGTTCCTCTAGCGGCAACCTTAATCATCTGGATATCCAGACTTTTTAATGAGGGAATAATCAGGTCAGTTTTGAGATTCAATGGGTATTTACCGATAAAATCCATTTCACCTGTTGCATGCTGGAGCGCCAGATAGCCCATATCCATGCGGGAGTCTTCAAACTTAAGCTTTGTTCCCGACCATAAGGCATCCTTTAAATAAATATCATTAAAATCAACCTGGGAAGTGGCAGTCTTGATCTGGAGATGGTCTACAGTCGCCTCATCCACCCTTAATACAAATGGCAGTTTAATCGCATCAAAGGAAAACGGTTCACCTGACGGTGGTTTTTTATTCACAATCCTTAGGTTACGTACATCGGCATGGCTTAAGTGCAGTTCCTTGTTTAACAGGGCACGCCAGCCTAAAGACACATCGGCCCGATCCAGCGACACATCCACAGCCTTGACTTGCAGCAACACATTTTTCAGGATAATCCCTGAAAGCAGGTTTCCACCTTCATATTCATATTTAATGACTTTCTGGCTTTGCAGTACACGATCCAGTAAGAAACGGCTTCCCTTGTCCGTAGACATCATCACCAGTAACGAGCTGACCAGCAATAAAAGAATGATCAGCACAATCAGCGCAATGCTTCGAAGAATGCGCCGTTGCTGTCTTGGTCTTGTTGGAGGTAACTGCTGTTGTGCTTCCGTCATAATCAACCTGAATTGTTTGACCTTTTAGAGGTTTTTTAAAAGTTATTAAAGCTGTGGACCAATAAAGAAATGGAGTCGGATTGGGTTGTTGTCATTCGAGATACCTGAAGCGACATCCAGGCGAATCGGCCCAATTGGTGATCTCCAGCGAATACCTACACCCACGCTATATTCTGTTGGGTTGCTAAACTGTTTATCATAGGCATTACCAACATCAGAAAATATTGCTGCACGCCAGCCATCTTTAAATTGATAGTTATACTCAAGCGATCCCACGGCCAAGGCCTGCCCACCAATTTTATAACCGTCCTCTTCTGGTGATAGGCTCTTGTAGTCAAAACCACGCAAGGACTGATCCCCACCCGTGAAGAAACGTAAATTATAGGGAACCTTGTTAAAGTTATCGCTAAAGATATAGCTGGTGTCGCCACGCCCCACAAACTGGTGATTTTCGTTTTCACCTAATGAATAAATAAAACGCCACCCACCTGTCAAAATTGCCATATTTGCATTTGATAATAATGACTCTGTCCCTAATTCAAGCTTGTAGGTTTGCTTAAAACCTTTGGTTGGGTTTAAACGTGAATTGGCATTGGTTTTTGACGCTTCATAACCGAGCAGCAAGGATTCCTGTTCGGAGTCGATTCCTGAAACCTTAAACGCGTCAGGTAATTCATTGATATCAATATCACCTTTTTTAGTTAGACGATCTAAACGATAACGTAAACCAATGATATGTTGCCAATCACCCAAAGGATTTTTAATAACACGTTCACCACCTAAAACAGCAGACTCAACCAATAAATTAATATCTGGGCCAATGTCATTGCGCTCTTCACGCTCGTAACCACCGACAACATTAAAATAATCATTTAACGGATGTTTATAAGGAATGCTATATCGCCCATCTATAGATTGACGAATTTGTGACACCTCAATGTTGGCATCAAATGCATGACCATACTTATTTACAATTGCTCGTCTGTATTGACTACGCACACGAGCACCCGTGTCTGTACCGTAACCAATACCAGTTTCTAAACTATTCAAACGATCTGCATTAAGCGTTACTACGACTGGAATTTTTTTCTCAACTCTCGTTTGCTCTTCTACTTTCTTGCGTTCATCTTCGTCATCATCATGTTCATGTGATAAGGGCATAGAGCGTGCTAGAGCATAGGCTTGAGGGGGTTGACCTCCAGAGAATTGTGTTTCATCAACGACATTTTGCGTGACTTCCTGTGCAGAGGTAATTTTCTGGCGTGCCAAATCAGCCTTTTGCTGGCTATTCATTAACTGTGACTGCTGAATGTTCTGCTGGTCCACCAATGCCTGTAAGTCAGGCGCCAATTCCAAAGGAGGTTGAATCGAGTCTGGCTTGATGGTGTCAACAAGGGTGTAATTGAAATAACGGGTATTGGTCAGGTTATTTGCCAAGACATTGACACGCCAGAATGCATAGTCATCACCCTCTTTCCACGGAGCCAAACTATCAAGCACTTTTTGGGTCAGCGGCAGTGGCTTGCTTGGGTCACTCATACGGTATTCGACTTTTTTCAGCTTATAACGCTCACCCGTCTCATATTTCAGGTTGATCTCTGCTGTTTTATCAGGCTGCGTAATCTTGACATCATGCAAACGCCAGTAGGCATCAAAGAAACCGTTATCATTGGCTGCACTGACAATTTTTGTTTTGGTTTCTTCGTACTTGCCATGATTAAAGATATCGCCCTCATCCTGTTCTGGAATCAAACGAATCACTTGCAGTTGAGGTAATCTTTCACCCGCTCCCGAAAATTCAATATTTTGCTCTTTAATCAGGATAGGCTCATTTGGTGTGACTATCACCCTGACCCTGCTGTCACTCAGCCGTTCAAACTTATATACCGCATTATAATAGCCTACAGCTTGTGCAGCCTGATTGGTCAACACTCTTAATTGAGGTAAAGCAACGTTAAAGTCTTCAAAAGCCTCCTGAGTAAAACTGGACAGTTTGGCCTTGATATTGGTGGCAAGTACAGGAGGCGCACCTGTCACGTCAGCAGTGATACGTGGAGTTTTCTCGGCATTGAGCAGGTTCTCTGGACGGAAACGATTCCATATCTTTCTAAAAAAGCCAACTTTTTCCTGTGATGGGTCAGGCTGAGTCTGGAACTCAGGCAGGGTTCGTCCTGCTTCATTGGCCTCAACCACAATTTTACTGTCGGTCTGGATGTCCTGCATTAGTTTGTCAATGTTGACAGGTGCCTTGGTAACTTCTGTAAGTTCAGTTTGTGAAACATCATTGACCAGCACATCAGGCGTTTTTGCCGCATTGTCACGGGAATTCAGGGCCTCGTTTTTTGCCTCTTCAGCTACACGGAAAATTTCATCTGCCATGCCCTGATCAACCGTCATGCTGGGCAAATCTTCCAGATTGTCTTGCAGTTGGATCGGTTTTAATTCTTCAATCTGGTTTGTGGCCTGTTCCTGCTGTTTTAACGCAGCCAAACTGTCTTGTTCTGGTGCCGAAACGGTCTGAAGTTCACTGTCCAGTTGTGGCTGAGGTGGTGTGTTTTCAGCAACTGTTTTTGCCTCAAGCTGAGTTGCTTGAAGCTCTATTGTTTCATTTTTAGCCAGCTCCGTGATTTGTTCCTGAGCATAAGCAACTGATATACAAGAACTAATCAGAAAACCACCACAAATAAGTTTAGGAAAGCTCTGCATTTTAAAAATTAAATGCATAGAATGACTCAGTGCAGACGGTTTAAACTTTGCTTGAGATGGCATGTAGAACTCTAAACTTATTTTTTAATGTGTCGTTTTTTGTGGATAAAAATTTATTCAAATCTTTGATTTTCATCCAATCAAACATTGAAAAATATCATACATGCATTTCAGCGCATTTTTACAGTTCCTCACATTTTTTTATAAAACACAATGAAGTGAACACATGATGAAACAAGATGACCACTTAATGACATCTCGTCGGTTTGCACCGATGTTTTTCACTCAATTTTTTGGTGCGCTCAACGACAATGTTTATAAGCAGGCGCTCCTCTTGGTGATTACCTATGGCTGGATTCAACAACAGTCTGCACCCATCAGCACACTCAACAATTTAGCCGCTTTACTGTTTATATTGCCCTACTTTTTTTTCTCCGCCACCGCAGGACAGATTGCCGATAAATACGAGCGTTCTCAACTGATCCGCTTTATCAAGATTCTTGAGATTGTGATTATGCTCATTGGCAGCGCAGGTTTCTTACTGGGTAATTTATGGCTGCTGTTATTTGCCCTGTTCCTAATGGGAACCCATTCCACCTGTTTTGGGCCAATCAAGTACGCCATTCTGCCTGAAATCCTTAAACCACAGGAATTGATGTCGGGAAATGCACTGTTCCAGTCGGGTACATCCATTGCCATTTTGGTGGGTATGATTCTGGGCGGTGCGGTGATTGCCTCATCTGAGGGTAATTTGCTGTGGATTAGCATCACGGTGGTAACGATTGCCTGCTTAGGCTATTTATCCAGCCGTTTTATTCTGCCGCAAAAAGTGGCCGAGCCTGACCTTAAAATTGACTGGAACTTTTTCCGCACTAGCTTCCAAACCTTGAAGTATGTCAAGGGCATCCCTGTGATTTTTATGATTCTGCTTGGCAATTCATGGTACTGGTTTTATGGCGCGACTTATCTCACCCAGATTCCCCAGCTCACTCAACAAAATCTCCACGCTTCTGAAAACGTGGTCAGTTTACTGCTTACCTTTTTCTCTGTCGGCATTGGTGTAGGTTCCTTGCTGTGCCGAAAGATTGGTGGACGTGAAATTAATATTAAAATGGTGCCTTATGGCGCGATTGGGCTAACTCTATTTGCACTGTATCTGGCGGCAAGCCTTGCTTTTGTGCCTGAACGCACAGGCGAACTGCTTTCATTAAAGGATATGTTTACAGGTGGTATGGTGTATTACCATGTCATGCTTGCCGTGACTTTACTGGGAATTAGCGGGGGTTTTTATATCGTCCCACTTTATGCCATGATGCAAGCCTATTCACCACGTTCACACCGTGCCCGTGTGGTGGCGGCAAATAATATTTTAAATGCGGTGTTCATGGTGTCCTCTGCAATTTTCTCAATTTTAATCTTAAGCATTTTAAAAATTGATATTAAAATCTTGTTTATCATCACTGCCATTTTAAGTGCAATTTTCTCATTCTGGTTATTAAAACGACTTAAACCTTTGCTGGCAGATACTTCGAATACTTTAGAGGATTAATCTATGCGTCATTACACAGGTCTCGATAAACTGATCAATTCTTTTGATCAGGCATTGCGTAGTTTAGTTCCAGGTGCGACAAGTTCCCAACGCACAAACCCTGCTACCGATGAACCCTCACAGTTATGTGTCAGTGATGCCCGTCATGTGGCTGGCTTGATGCGTGTTAATCATAGCGGTGAGGTTTGTGCTCAGGCGCTTTATCATGGTCAGGCTCTCACAGCAAAACTTCCGCATGTACGTCAGGAAATGCAGCAAGCGGCAATTGAGGAACAGGATCATTTGGCATGGTGTGAAGATCGTTTAAAAGAGTTGGATAGTCATACCAGTGTACTCAATCCAGTCTGGTATGGCCTCTCCTATGGTATGGGTGCCATTGCAGGTATTGCTGGAGACAAATATAGTCTCGGCTTTGTCGCGGAAACGGAGCGTCAAGTCAGCCAGCATTTACAGGAACATTTGCAACAACTGCCTGAACATGATGAACGTTCACGCAAAATATTAGAGCAAATGAATGAAGATGAGTTGCATCATCGTGATACCGCCTTACAGGCTGGCGGTGTGGACTTACCCGTGCCAGTCAAAATCACCATGACCGCAATTTCAAAATTGATGACAAAAACCAGTTATTATTTATGACAATTGAGGGAGTCATATCGAATGACTCCCGCTTATATCAACGATTAACGTAATCCATGCTCTGCCTTAAACCGTTCCAGATTCCTAACCGCACCCTGATAACGGGATTGCACACCACTACTGTTTAAGCGTAGATCATAGAGACGTTTTTTGTAGTCATCCCGATCTTTTACCGATAAATCTTTACGTTCCAGTTCTTTGAGATAGTAGTTTAAATCACTCTGTGAACGGTTAAATTCTGAATTCGCCTGATAATAATCATTGGCAACCTGATAATAACTTCGCAAGGACTCACGCTTTTCCAAAGGACAAACCCGAAAATCACCGCGTCCCTCTAATGCCTCATTGAAAATGGTTTCAGGTCGGCAATAATAGCTTAAACCTTTCCGATAGCCTTTTTCATAGAGGCCTTGATTTGGAATAATATTGGCTTTTTGGCAAGAGGAATAATACTGATCCAAACGTGATTCGCGCCCAGCCGCACCATCTTTTTCGCCAACATCTAACCAGTTTGCAGTTTTACATTGTTCAACGCTCATGGCAGCACAGCCAGAAAGCAAGACCGTCAAAATAGAAAGTGGTAAAATAATTTTCATACAACTATTCCTATTATTATCGAGTTATTTACAGCAAAACATTACATTGTAATGACAGGATAATGAATCTGCTGATCATAAATTAAATCAGCTTGCTGCCATAAATCATAGAGTGGAATTTTGACATCCAGGGCCAATGGTAACTTTTTTGGATTGAATTGCATATTTGTTAAGTTTTTGCCCCATGCAATCACATCAATATCCAGACTAATATGATGGGATGGACGAACACGCCCTGACTGTTTTTCCAATTGTTTTAAAATCTCGATAATATCATCAACCGATAAAGTGCTTCGTAATAGGCAGGCTGAATTCCAGTAGTCTGCCCCAATTCCATCCCGACATGGAATCTGGTAAATCGGTGAAAATTCGACGCTACCCAGTTCTGTAAGTTGAGCATAAGCAAAAGTAAAATTTTGCTGCTGCTGAACATTACTCGCCAGTGCGAGCGCAAAAATCGTTTCTGTTGCGTTCAAGGCGAATTCCTACTGCATTTGCTTGGGCAATAATGGCGGGTTTACGAATGGTAATGCTAATCGATTCAATAGATGGAAATGTAGAAAATAAACAGTTCAATACGAGTTGAGCAGCGTGCTCAATTAGTTTGGGCTTGGCTTGCTGAATCACTTGTGAAGCAAGCTCACAGATTTGGGCGTAGTTGAGTGTATCGCCCAACTCATCTGAACATGCAGCCTGAGTCAGGTCATTATGAATGATTAAATCCAGCATCAAAGGTTGGATGATCTGACGTTCCCAGTTGAAACAACCGATTACGGTATCGACCTTTAGTCCCTCAATAATAATGGCATCCATAATGACCTTAATAAACCGATAAATAAGATTAATGCTTTAACAATGAAGCAGGCTGAATATTGTGAACCATTTTCAAACGCTGGTCAGCATAAATATCGGTATATGGTGCGAGAACACGCATGAAACGATCAAAATATAACATTTGCTTGAATAACAAGGCAAAGTCACGCGGGAACTTGATACCGTGACGCTCCCCCACGCCAATCATATCCATCATGATGTCATTCAGGTCGGCTGGATTGGAACTTAAAATTTCCTGCGGGTCTGCCAAGAGCACACCACTAAATAAGCGTTCCAAATCTTCAGCAAGTACCTGCGTATCAATTTTCTGGTGAGTCATGCCCATTTTCAGCATGTTTTCAGCCATTGCCGTATAGTTGGTATGTTGCAGCGCATCCATAAATGCCATACATGCTGTCCAAACTTCAGGGTTTAACTGACCTACAATACCGAAGTCAATAAAGCCAATACGACCATCTTCAAGTAACATTAGATTTCCAGCGTGTAAATCGGCATGGAAACTCTTACATAACATGAGACTGCCAAACCAAGTATTCATGGCAGTAATCAGAACTTGTGTTGGGTCTTTTGCGTATTTTTTTACCACATCAAAATCGGTTAATGACACACCATAAAGACGTTGCATGGTCAACACACGGCGAGTCGAAAACTGATGGTAAACCTTTGGTGCAGTGGCGGCCTGATTGCCAGAAACGTTCAAATATTGAATAAAGTCATCCAGATTTTGCGCCTCTTCAATAAAGTCCACTTCCCGTACCATACGTGTTTTGATCTCATCCACAATTTCAGAAAGTGAAGCAAATTTAATTTTAGGAACTGCTCTTTCTAATATTTTTGTCGCCCAATGCACTACATTTAAGTCAGTATATAAAATGGTTTCAACACCAGGTTTTTGAACCTTTAATACCACATCTTCACCCGTAACCAGTCGAGCGGCATGGACTTGCGCAATTGAAGCTGAAGCTAGTGGCTTTTCATCGATAAAACTAAAAATTTCATTCAGATTACGGCCTTCAAATTCTTCAGCTAATACTTGTTGGATATAGCTAAATGGTAAGGTTGGCGTTTGATCTAAACAGCCTTGGAATTCCTGAACGTATTCACGAGGAAATAAAGATGGGGTACTGGCAATGAATTGTCCAAGCTTAATGTAAGTTGAACCCAATGATTCAAAGGTTTCACGCATCAATTTGGCATTGCTTGGTTTTTCTGTTACATATTTGACACCTGCCTGCGCCGCAACAATCACGGTTTCACCTATACGCCCAATGGAACGCAGTCCATCAAATAAAATATTTCTTTTCATAATCTTTCATTGCCTCATAGATGGCGTTAGTTTAGCAAATTTTGCTTAATTTACTGATCAAGTTGCCTGACAAATCGGACAATTTACATCTTTTTCAAACTGTAGAATACGTTGTGAAAGGTTTAAACCATTCCAAAGTAAAAATTTTTGCCTGAGTGGCGTTAAACCAAGCCCTAAAAACAGTAATGCGTGATGGGCCTGTAATGCTGCAATTGTCACAGGTGTGGTTGCCAAAACACCAGAGTCTGCACAGCGTAGATTTTCATTGGCATGTTGCTCTTTTGGGAACAGGCACTCATAACATGCCGAATCTGATTCAACCATAAATAGTTGCCCCTCAAAGCCAATAGCCGAAGCACTAATCAAGGGAACTTGATGTTTTTTGCACACAGCATTGACCAAATAACGCGTTGTAAAATTATCACAACCATCTAAAACCACATCTTGATGCTGTACCAATTCATCAGCATTGCTTTCATCAAAACGACTATTTTGATAGTTCACCTGTATATGAGGATTTATATTTTGAAGATGTTTGGCTAAGACTTCTGCCTTATAGTGACCTAAATCATTTGAAGTAAATGCAATTTGCCTTTGTAGGTTACTGATTTCTATGGCATCTGCATCAAGAATGGTAATTTTACCCACACCTGCCCGTGCCAGCAATTCTGCACTGGTACAGCCGATTCCACCAGCCCCGATAATCAGCACATTGGCAAGCTTGAGTTTTTCTTGCGCCTCGATATCCCAACCCTCTAATAAAATTTGTCGACTGTAGAGATGCATTTCATCATTACTGAGTTCAAATTCATTTTCTGGATGTTGTGACACGTGGTTTGCTTCTGTATAGCTCAATCATGTTGCTGATTTTAAGTGGATGTATGTTTTGAGGAAAGTAATAAATTTTATTTTGACAAAAATGTACTTTTAGCCCAATATTTTCATTACTCTTTAACAGTTAAATAAAATCAATAAGTTAGCAGATAGGATGAAAACTTTGGGTATTTATTCCAATGTTATTTTAAGCTTATATTTTAACTTATTTTATTTATGTTATTTTACTATTCAGTGGCCATAGGCAGCTTAGAAATGTACAGGGATAGATTGAGCATGTTGTTCAGGATTCAGCGCCACAAAATACAGAATCGATAAAAAAGCGATGGTCTATCCCATCGCTTTTTTATTTCGCAAGCTTAAGCTTTATTTAGCAGCCATACGAATTGCGCCATCCAGACGAATGACTTCACCATTCAGATATGAGTTTTCGGCAATATGTGCAACCAAGCGCGCAAATTCTTCAGGACGACCCAAACGTGATGGATAAGGCACCATTTGCCCCAAAGCATCCTGTACATTTTGTGGCAACCCTTTCAGCATTGGTGTTTCCATAATGCCAGGTGCAATGACCATGATACGAATCGCATGGCGCGCCAATTCACGGGCAATCGGCAAGGTCATGGCAACCACCGCACCTTTTGAAGCTGAATAGGCAGCCTGACCAATCTGACCATCAAAAGCCGCAACTGAAGCCGTATTGACAATCACGCCACGGTCTTCATCGTCTGCTTCAACTGTATTCTTACTCATGGCCTCAGCAGCAAAGCGTAGCATATTAAATGTACCAGTCACGTTGATCTGCAAGGTTTTGGAGAACATTGCCAAATCATGTACACCTTCTTTGCCCAGCACTTTTGCCGAAGGTCCAATGCCTGCACAGTTGACCAAACCATGTAAGCTGCCATGTTTGGCAAGGACATCTTTAAAGAATTGTTCTGCTGCCTGTTCATCAGTCACATCCAGCTTTACAAATTCAGCTTTTCCCCCCAATGCCTGTGCCTGTTGTTCACCTGCCTCAACATTCATATCAACCAGCGTAACGGATGCGCCTTTTTCCACGAGATATTCTGCGGTTGCAGCTCCCAAACCAGAACCACCACCTGTAATAACAAAGTGCTTTCCCTGAATTTTCATTGGAATATTCCTGTTTACATAAAAATTATAAATGTTCGGCACTTAGCATAATTATTATGATCACAAATGCAATATCTTAATATCGCACAATACATGTCGTTTTTGGCGATTCTTATTTAATCCAGCTTCTGTCCCAAGCTCACCCGATCATTGCCACCATAATCCTTGAGGGTCTGGGTTTGACTAAAACCATGCTGCTTAAAGATGTCACGGACTGCGAGCCCCTGATCATAACCATGTTCAAGCACAATCCAGCCGTTTGGTTTTAACCAGTCTTTGCCTTGACGAATAATCGTTTCAATATCCGCCAAACCGTGATTGGCTGCAATCAACGCCCGTTCAGGCTCAGATTTCAGCTTTTGCATGTGGAGATCATCAGGATCAATATACGGTGGATTAGAGACAATCAGATCAAAGCTTTGTTGATCTAAAGCCTCAAACCAAGCACCGCAGGCAAACTTAACCTGAGTTAAGCCATGCTTTAAGGCATTTTCTTTGGCAACATCCAGCGTTGGTTGATAAATATCGGTTGCTGTGACTTGCCATTGCGGACGTTCACTGGCAAGTGCCAATGCAATTGCGCCTGTGCCCGTGCCTAAATCAACAATATTGGCATCTTGAGCAAGTGGAAGATTTAAAACTGTTTCCACCAGAATTTCAGTATCAGGACGTGGCACCAAAGTGTCATGGGTCACCTTTAAATCCAGCGTCCAGAATGGTTGTGAACCTGTGATATAGGCCAATGGCTCACCCTGTTCAATTCGGGCCAGCCCATCCAGATAAGTTTGCTGTTGAATTTCTGTCAATTCCTGCTCAGGTCTAAATTTAAGCTCCAGAACACTAATACCTATAATATGCTCAAGTAGCCAAGCAGCTTCCTGACGTTCATAGCTATCAATCTCGCCTTTCATCTCTAAAGCCTGAGCAATATTCATTAGCCGCCATTTTCCTGTGCCAGCATTGCCAACTGATCTGCCTGATATTCACGATGCAAGCTATCAAGTAATTCAGTTAAATCACCTTCCATAATCGCATCTAACTTGTACAAAGTTAAATTGATACGGTGATCGGTCATCCGTCCTTGCGGATAATTATATGTACGGATACGCTCAGAACGGTCGCCTGAGCCTACCAAGTCACGGCGCATTTCAGAGGTTGCTGCATCAGCGGCAGCACGTTTTGCATTTTCCAGACGAGATACCAACAACGCCATTGCTTTGGCTTTGTTCTTGTGCTGAGAACGTTCTTCCTGACATTCCACCACCACACCTGATGGAATGTGGGTAATACGCACCGCAGAATCGGTTTTGTTAATGTGCTGACCACCTGCACCTGATGCACGATAAGTATCAATACGTAAATCAGCAGGATTGATTTCTACTGTGGTATCGACATCAACTTCTGGCAGAATGGCAACAGTACATGCCGAAGTATGCACACGGCCTTGTGATTCGGTTGCAGGCACACGCTGTACACGGTGTGCGCCACTTTCAAATTTCAGGCGACCATACACACCCTCACCATCGACACGGCAGATCACTTCCTTATAACCGCCATGCTCACCTTCATTTTCTGAAAGCACTTCGATACGCCAGCCTTGATTCTCGGCATATTTGCTATACATACGGAACAAGTCACCTGAGAAAATCGCAGCCTCATCACCACCTGTTCCCGCACGAATTTCCAGATAAGCCGCATTGGCATCATTTGGATCTTTTGGAATCATCAACACATTCAGTTGATCTTCCAGTTCCACCAAAAGCTCTTTATTGGCCTTGATTTCTTCTTCTGCCATGTCCTTGAAATCTGGATCAGATTTCATCATCTCAGCTGTTTCAATATCTTCCTCAGCCTGACGATATTTACCCCAAACCTCAGTGATTTCAGTTAAGTCATTATGTTCACGGGACAGTTTACGAAAACGTTTATTGTCCGAAATCACTTCTACATCAGCGAGTAATGCAGTCAGCTCTTCATGACGATCACAAAGTTGATCCAGTCTTAAGCGGAGTGATGCTTTCATGGGCGAAATATCTCAAAATTCAGGTTTGTGCGAATGGAACATATACCGCACAATTAACATTAAAAAATTGCGCATAGTGTACAGATTCTGGTGCTTAAAAGACATAGAGAAACGGGCTAACTTACCCATTCGCCATCATTTCATCATAAATTGTTCAGTTTTGGTTGTGGACACTTGTTCTCGGATTTATGCTCCGATATAAATAATTAGGGACAAATAGAAAGATAAAACAACAGGATAATAGGTATGAATAATTTTATTAATCGTCCAACCTCCGCATTTATTGCGGCAAGTTGGGTTGCTTTACTTGCTGGAGCGGTCGGATTCATGATCGGGCTATGGAATGCCGATATACCATTACACGAAAAAGGCTATTATTTTGTTATCTTGCTATATGGACTATTTTCGGCAGCATCTTTGCAGAAAACAGTACGTGATAAACTAGAGGATATTCCTGTGACTGCCATTTATTATGGACTGTGCTGGGTCTCTATGGCGGTGTGTATCGTATTATTATTGATCAGCCTATGGAATGCTGACATGCTGATGAGTGAAAAAGGCTTTTATATCATGTCTTTTATGATGAGTTTATTCGGTGTAGTTGCCACGCAAAAGAATATCCGTGATTTAAATTATCTGCGCCTGCAAACTGAATTGAATCCTCGCCAGTTAAAACTAGAGGACTCATCAAGAGATGAACAGCAAGATTAAATTTAGCTTAAGGAAGTTCAATCAGAGAGCTTCCTTTATGCGGTGACGATATTTACTATCACTATGTTTTATCATCATTATTTCTCATTTAAATTTATTCACCGAAACAAAACGCTACAATCCAGACACCAAATCGTAATAATTTCAGAAGCCATCTCCACAATTTTCTTCTCGAACTTTGTTACATTTGCCTCAATTACAAAAGATGTCCTATCACTAGGAACATGGAGTCAAAATGAAAGCGAATATTTGGTTATTGGGTGCGATTTTAGCAGGCTCAACTTTAGTGACCACAGCCCATGCTGATAATGCTACACGTGTTGCTGCGACGTCTGCACTAGGAAGTGTGGTGGGTACTGCAATTGGTAAAGAGATCGGTGGAAACAATGGTGCCATGATTGGTTCCGCACTTGGTGGCGCTGGCGGTGCGGCGGCTGCAAGTAGCAAACACACCCGTACTGAAGCTGCAATTGGTGGTGGTTTAGGTGGTGTGGGTGGCTATACCGTTGGTAAGAATGTAGGTGGTACAACAGGCGGTTATATTGGTGCTGCTGCGGGTGCCGCAGGTGGTTCAGCTTTGGGGCGTAAAGTCGGTCAAGACCGCGACTATGACAATTACCAGTCTAAAAAATACAAGAAAAAAAGAAAGCATCGTCATCACTGATATTTTAGAAAAGCGCCTTTGGGCGCTTTTTTAGTCTTAACATTTCGAAAGAATGAATTGCCCAGCTTTAGGAAGATAGAATATTAAATGCTTTTTTTCTGTGCATCCGTATATTTACAATGAATCATTTAGCCACGCTAGATACATTGCTGATTTGTTCTGTATTCTAGAGATACGAACCCCGTCTTTCTTTCATTAAAATTAAGGTGGTGTTTCAAAAAGTATGCTGAAACACCACCCAATCGTTTAATTGGCACTTTTTTAAAGCAAACTGCCATAAAATGCTTCATTGAATTTTGATGAGTTCATCAATTTTCAGGTATAAAAAAACACCCCAAACCGAAGTTTGAGGTGTTTTAGAATTTTATTTAGCGAAACAAATTACGCAGCATAAACAGGGAATTTAGCGCAAACTGCTTCAACTTTTGCTTTTACATCAGCAATCACTTGTTCATTACCTTTACTGTCGATAATGTCAGCAATCCAGCCTGCAAGATCACGAACTTCCACTTCACCAAAACCACGCGTAGTTACTGCTGGTGTACCAATACGGATACCAGAAGTCACAAATGGAGAACGCGGATCATTTGGCACGGCATTTTTGTTGACAGTGATATGTGCAGCACCTAACCAAGCATCAGCATCTTTACCTGTTACATCTTCTTGCTTGATCAAAGACAATAAGAATAAGTGATTGTCTGTACCACCAGAGACCACATCGTAACCACGTGAAATAAATACCTCAGCCATTGCCTGAGCATTTTTCACAACTTGTTGCTGATAAGCTTTAAAGTCATCAGACATTGCTTCTTTAAAGCAGATTGCTTTTGCAGCAATCGCATGCATCAAAGGCCCACCCTGATTACCAGGGAAAACAGCAGATTGAAGTTTTTTCTCGATTTCTTCGTTTGCTTTAGCAAGGATTAAACCAGAACGTGGACCACGCAGTGTTTTGTGTGTTGTTGTCGTCGTAACGTCTGCAATTTGTACTGGGTTAGGATAAACACCAGCAGCCACCAAGCCTGCAACGTGCGCCATATCAACAAACAGGTAAGCACCAACTTTGTCTGCGATATCACGGAAACGCTGCCAATCAACAACACGGCTATAAGCAGAGAAACCTGCAACGATCATGCGAGGTTTGTGCTCTAAAGCCAAACGTTCAACTTCTTCATAATCAATTTCGCCCGTTTCTGGGTTTAAACCATACTGGACTGCATTATAGGTTTTACCAGAAAAGCTGACTTTCGCACCGTGAGTCAAGTGACCGCCATGTGCCAAGCTCATACCCAAAACGGTATCGCCTGGGTTAAGCAGCGCCAGGTAAACAGCAGAGTTTGCCTGAGAACCAGCATGTGGCTGAACGTTTGCATAATCTGCACCAAACAATGCTTTGGCACGATCAATAGCAAGCTGTTCTACGACATCAACATATTCACAACCGCCATAGTAGCGTTTGCCAGGATAGCCTTCTGCATATTTGTTGGTCAGTTTTGATCCTTGTGCTTCCATCACTGCTGGAGAGCAATAGTTTTCAGATGCAATAAGTTCGATATGAGCTTCCTGACGCTCACCTTCCGAAGCAATTGCCTGAGCGATTTCTGGATCAAATTCAGCAATAGAGATATTGGCAAACATTAGCGGGGGTCCTATAAATTAGGGCTTTTAAGCCGTGCTAAAGATTGGTGCGTATTGTAGCACGAAGTTTGCCGTTGCACAGATTGATATTTATTTAATTCTTCGTGAATTTTATTCACATTGAATATGAGCCAACCCTCTATAAATGTTCAAAATCTGGATGGACTGGAAAAAGTGATTTTAGATCATTCAGAAGTAAGCAATTTCAACAATTGTTTAGTCACATGCGCCCTTGCCTTTTTTTGTTTAAAAATAGTGGGAATATGCAACAGAAAAAAGGAGTAACGATATTTTTTATGATCACGTAGGTTTTCATTTAAATAATGATAGACATCAGACGTAGCTTCCCGATGAAATGCCCATAAAGATTGCTGTCTATACATCACTACATAATAGGCATCATTCGGCCAATTCAGTTCATGCTTCTGCCTATAACCACAACTTTCACAAATAACACCTCCTTTAGTTATAGAGGAGTATCTGATTCTCCAGACGCTCTCACCATAATTTTCAGATAAATCCTGAATTTGCTCTAGGGCTTGTTGAGAATTAACAAAGGCTACTGATTAATTTATAATAGTACTATGGATAGATACATACTTACTGATGCCCAATGGGCAAAAATGGAACCTTTTTGCCTAGGTAAAGTGACCGATCGAGGTCGTAGTGGAAAAGATAATCGATTATTTTTAGAAGCAGTCCTCTGGATTGCCCGTACAGGCAGTCCATGGCGTGATCTACCTCCTCATTTTGGTAAATGGAATACCGTCTTTAAAAGATACCGTGACTGGGTGAAAGCTGGTGTATTTGAAACTATTTTTGCATCTGTAAATGAAGATGTTGATTTGGAATACGCCATGATTGATGGAACGATTGTTAAAGTTCATCGACATGGGCAAGGTGCAAAAGGGGGACTTTCAAACAGTCTATAGGTAAATCTCGAGGTGGAAT
>CAZKJI010000014.1:0-28328 GCA_964553005.1 uncultured Acinetobacter sp.
TCCTGGTATTTTGCTGACTAAATTCCAGTGCAGTTTGTTCCCATGCCTGACAAAGTTCAGACATAAAAATTGTTTGAGGCGGTGTGTTTTCATCACAGATGGCAGTCCATTGTTCTTGTGGATCAATGCCATAATAGCCAATCGCTGAACCTGAAAGAATGCATTGTGGGAAAATCTGATTTTGTTCTAACCATTCATACAGTCTTTGGGTCATAGAGACACGACTTTCAATGAGTTGTTGCTTACGCTTTGCTGTCCAGCGTTTTGCACCAATATTTTCCCCAGCCAGATTAATGACATAATTAATCTGTTGCGTTTGAATGTAGTCAAAATCATTGACCCAGACTAAATCGGGATGATCAGAAACTTTATTCATTTGCCGAGTGAGCGCAATGACCTTATATTGTCTTTCCAATAAAAATGGCAATAAATAGGAACCAATAAAACCACTCGCACCAGTGACCAACACAGTCAATTTTTGCATCACACGACCTATTAAAAATGATATGTATCCCAGTCTTGGCAAAATCAGTATGAATTACAAGTAAACTTTTTTATCCTAATTAAACATCTTGTTTGCCATTCTTTGCGCCTGTGGACCATAGAACCAGTAGGTCATTAGAAATAGTGGAATGGCAAGTATCGCCCACATCCCTAACACCGTGATAAGGAACTGTGGCTGTTTTAGGTAGAGCAGAAAATTCCGCCAGATTTCAGGGTCTTTACGCGCAAAGATAAATAAACCAAGCAATAAACCACAAATGTTATATCCCCAAAAAATCAGGGTAAATCCCAAAGTCAGGCGTTTCTTTTCCTGCGCAGTTGGGGCACGGCGCTGTTGCTTTAAAAACCTGAATAAGACAAAAATAATCGCGATTAAATAAGGAATAGCAGTAAGCACACCACCAATACTATTGGGTAGAATTGCTGCCAATACGCCAGCAATCAAGGTTGAAACCAGACAAACAATAAAAAACCAAATATAGTACAAACGCAATGAAATCATTAACATAAACCTAGCTAGAGCGGTTTCGAGAAATAATTATAATTTTTTTTCACTTTTTTTTCATTTTTATGTCAACCAATCCTCAACTAGCACCGTTATATAGGGTACAAGGTCGCAGCAACCGATTGGGCATTGCACGGCATCCGCAACGTTTTCGGTGACCTTTCATTATGACTCTCCATCTTTTGCAAAGGTTTTGTTAGCAGCCAAAACCTTGAATAAAGATTTTGACCGACGATTTATCATCACTCGAATCGTCGGTTTTTATTTGCCTGAAATTTACGGTTTCAAACTGGTGCCGACAAGGCTAATTTCTCGATTTAGACAATAATATCTTTGAAATATACAAAACTGATGTGAATGTAAAATGACAGTGCTATACTAAAATCTCATAAAATTAAAATAGTTAAGTTTTAAAAAATGAAATGTCCAAACTGTCAAATGGAAGTGGCAAACGACAATATCAATATTCAAACCGATATGGGTAAATGTCAGGCATGCAACCACCTGTTTCGTGTTTCAGAACATTTCGACACGCCTGCATTTGCATTCGACCTGAACCAGCCCCCTAAAGGCGCATGGTACAAAAACAATATGCAGGAAATTAAGCTTGGGGCAACGCTAAGAAGTCCAATCGCGTTCTTTCTTGTGCCATTTATGCTGATTTGGTCAGGTGGGTCATTGGGTGGTATTTATGGTACTCAAATCGCAAAACAGCAATTTAGCCTCTTACAAAGTCTATTTGGTATCCCATTTCTGATTGGAACCATCATTTTTGGTTCGCTTACACTGATGATGCTATTTGGTAAAATTGAGCTCACCATTAATCAACAAGGTGGACGTGTATTTACGGGAATTGGCAGAATAGGAAAATCAAAATATTTTAATTGGAATGACGTTAGTCGAATTAGAGAAAACCGCTCAACTAACTCATCCAATAAACAACAAGCCCAAATTGTCATTGAGGCAAATCAGCCTATCACATTTGGTCTTGGACTCGCTCCAGAAAGACACCACTACTTATTTCATGCATTGAAAAAAATACAATCCCAATATAAGCCTGAAAGAAGGAAAATCTAAACAACTCCGTCGATAAGCAAAATAAACTTCAGATGAACTCAAACCAACGCTTACTCACCTTTAAATTGAGGAAGACGTCTCTCAAGCATCGCACGTACACCTTCTTGAGCATCTTGCGATGCAAACAATCGCTTGAGATAACTGTCCATATTCTGAAATGCGAAAACCTCTCCCTGAGTAACCGCATCGGTTGCCGAAGCCAATAAGGCCTGTACAGCAAGCGGTGCAGCAATACAAATTTCTTGGGCAATCTCGATAGCCCGATTAAGCTGTGTGCCCTTAGCAACAATCTCAGAAAGCAAATTTAGTTCATTGGCTTTTTGGGCATCAAAAGTTTTCCCTGTCAATAAATACGGCATGGCTTTTTGCCAACCTGCAGCCTGCACAAAACGCACTGTTGCTCCACCAAAAGGCATTATTCCGCGTAATACTTCAAGCTGACCAAAAATCGTGTCTTCGCTCGCGATGACAACATCTGCATTCAACATCAACTCTACCCCAGCGGTATAACAAATCCCTTGCACCGCCACGACAACGGGTTTGGTTCTGTGCCGCCCCCCAACACCCCAGGGATTAATTTGGCTTTCCTCAAAATTAAAAATGCCCTGTGGAATTTTGGGTTGTAATTCCACCAAGTCCAGACCTGCCGTGAAATGGTCGCCATGTGCAAAAATCACGGCACAACGTAGTTTAGGATTATTTTCATATTCGGTTAAAGCCAGAGATAAATCCTCAATCATATGGCTATCAAAGGCATTTCGTTTTGCGACCCGATCCAAACCAATTAACATAATATGATCCATGATTTCACGGCTTACTTTTCCTAAACTCATTCTTTTATTTCCTGTTTTTTAGTAATAATGTTGGTAACAAACTAGTTGATCATTTCCGAATGATCAAGACATATCTTGTGTATGTTATTCAACGCTACAAGGCTCTACTTTTTGGCTGAATCCGTGCTACCTTATTCAGGTTCATTTTATTTTTAGATTCATTTATGACCGTGCGTTTTTTTCATACATCTGACTGGCATTTGGGGCAGTTTTTTTATAATCATTCCCGCCATTATGAACATGAACAATTTCTGGCATGGTTACTTGAGCAAATCAAACAGAAACAACCGCATGCCTTGCTGATTGCGGGCGATATTTTTGATGTGATCAATCCCAGCTCACAGGCACAAAAACAACTGTATCAATTCCTTGCCGATGCACATGAACTTGCACCGCATATGCAAACCTTAATGATTGCAGGCAATCATGATTCGGGCTATCGCATTGAACAAGTCGAGCCCTTATTAGAAAAATACAATGCTAAAACAGTCGGTGTGATTCGCTGGAATCCAGATAAAAGCCTCGATTTAGAACGCCTCATTTTGCCGATTTATAATGAACAAAAGCAGATTGTGGCGTGGTGTATTGCCCTGCCTTTTCTGCGTTCAGCTGAAATCACAGGCTTTAATGAACACACCACCAACAGCCACAATGCGATTGCTTATTTACACCAACAGTTAATCGAAGAAGCCAAACGCCGTAAAACCGATGATCAGGCCCTGATTCTGATGTCACATGCGCATATGCAAGGTGGAGAAACTTCGGATTCAGAACGACTGATTATTATTGGTAATGAAGAAGCACTATCTACAGCTCTGTTCGACGATAGCATTGATTATGTGGCGCTGGGACATCTACATAAACCGCAGAAAGTTGGGCAAGATCATATTCGGTATAGCGGTTCTCCAATTCCCCTCTCCTTTAGTGAGATCAACTATAAGCACCAAGTCGTCGAAGTCACCGTTGATTCGACCCAACTAGAAAATAAGCTGACTTTTGAAGCATTGGCAATTCCGCGAAGTATTCAACTGCATAAAATTAAAGATGAACTTACAGCGGTCATGCAGCAGCTTAAAAATCTACCGAGTTGCCCTATCGAAAATATTGACCATCGTGAATATGTCGATATTGAATATCATACGGCGATTCCCCCACAGCCGAATTTGCGCCAACAATTCGAAGATGCCTTGCCAAAGGATCGTTATCGACTGGTGCGGATTTCCAGACAATATCTCTCCAATGAAAGCAATGCAGAGAGCAAGCAGAACATTAGCTTAGAACCACCGACACCCGAAAAACTATTTCAGCAAATTTGGGAGAAAAAGGGTTATCACGCTGATGATGATGTTACTCAGGACTTTCTCAGTCTGGTGGCCGAGGCACAGAAAAAACTTGAAGATGATCGCTCTGTTTAAGGATTTGCCATGAAAATTTTATCCATTCGACTAAAAAATCTGGCATCTCTTGCAGGTGAGCATTTTATTGATTTTGAATGTGACCCTCTTGCCCATGCTGGGCTGATCGCCATTATCGGGAAAACGGGCGCAGGCAAATCCACTATTCTAGATGCCATGTGTCTGGCACTGTTTAACAAAATTCCCCGCCTTAAAGAAAGTGATGGCAAGCTTCTGGACGTGGATGGTTCTGAACTGCTGACCAACTCTCCCCTGACCGTTTTACGTCGCGGTACAGGACATGGCTTTGCTGAACTGTGTTTTGTGGCACAAGACCAAAAACATTATCAGGCCCGTTGGGAAATTAAGCGTGCCCGTGAAAATGCCTGTGGCAAACTACAAAGCGTGCAACGCTCACTCAAATGCCTGACTGATGGTGTGGTGATTGCAGATAAAACCAAAGCGGTTGAAGCACATATTCAACAGATTACCCAACTCAGTTTTGAACAATTCACCCGTGCCGTTTTACTGGCGCAATCGGAAGTTACTGCTTTTTTAAAGGCGCGTGATACAGAACGCGGTGAATTATTGGAATATCTGACCAATTCCAGTATCTTTGCCAAAATTGGGCAATTAGCTTATCAAAAAACCAAAGAAATAGCTGATCAGCGCAAGCAACTGGAAAATGTATTGGGTCATATCGAAATCCGTTCCGAGGAGGAAATTGCAGCCATACAAGCGCAGTTTCAGCAAGCCCAGCAACAGGTTCAGCAACTGGAAAATGAAAAGACCAAACTCAAACAGCAACAACACTGGTTTGAACAGCAACACAAGCTGGAAAGTGACATTATTTGCAAACAGCAGCAGCATGACACCCAACTGCATGCCCATACTGCCCTTGCAACAGATCGTCAACTGCTTGCACAACTGGAAATCTTCTCAGCCATCCGTCCAGTGGTATTTCAACAGCAGCACATCCAGAAAACCTTGCAGCAGCTTGAGCCACAAATCCAGCAAAAACAACATAATCTTGCCAGTTTAACCACCCAGTTTGAGCAGGAAAAAGCCCAATATATTCAGGCTGAAAATGTACTGCAACAATTTCAGGGCTTTGAACAACAGTATAAAGATGAGCTGTCTCAAGTGCGTAAATATGTACAGGAGCGCGATTATATTGCCGAGGACTATAAAAAAACCAAAAGCAGACTGACGCACATCGAAACCCAGCAACAACCTTTATTGCAACAGCAGCAACAGCTTGAGCAGAATCTCCAGAATATAGCTACACAACAGACATCCTGTCTTGAGCAATTACAGCAAAGTGCCCACTTCTCAGCTTTAGATAAGGGCCTGCATGCTCATGTACAACAATTAGAACAATTTATTCGGCATTATCAAAAAGTTGAAAATACGCTGGGAAATATTCAACAGGCCCAAAGCAAACTTGAGCAAGATAAAAGTAAACTTGAGCAATTGATCACGCAGTTTGGTACAACACAGCAGATTGATCGTACCCTTGAGCAGAAACAGACACAGAAAGAGCAAGTGTTGTCTCAGCTGAATCAACTGGATGTTATTCAACAGAAACTACAGCATCATTTTCAATTAAAAAATGAAGCATCAGAGCTGCAACAAGCACTAAATACGATACAAGTTCAGTATCAACAGCTCGAACAAAATACTCAAAAAGCAGAAAGTGAATTTCAGGCAGCAAGAACCGAGCGGGAAAAATTACAGCAGATATTGCAGCAGCAACGTTTGCTGCATGCTGAAAATATTGAACATTTACGGGCTGAACTGAAACAGGGTGAAGCGTGTCTGATCTGTGGCAGCACTGAACATCCCTACCGTGATGATGAAAGCCAGATTTCCAAAACCTTGTATGAACTACAACAACAGCAGGAACAACAAGCCGTTCGACAGGAACAAGGCTGCTTCCAGCTTTGGCAAAAAGCACAGCAACAATTTACCCAGCTTCAAACGGAACAAAATCAGTTGCAACACAGCCTGCAACAGCTCAGTCAAAAATTAAGGACGCAGCAGGACCAATTACAGCCACAACTTGAACAATTGCAGATTCAACTGGATTTCAATCTGGCACAGCAGGAAATCACGGCAACATTGCAGGACTTGGTCGCGCAAGCCTCTACATCCAGACAGCAACTTGAAATGGCATTACAGCAACTGAAACAGGCGCATCAGGATCAGCTTCACCTCAACCAATCCATTCAAACCACAATGCATCAGCTTGAAGCAATACAACAGTTACAGCAGCAGGTTCAGCATGTTGTAGATTGTCTGACTAGCGATGAACAAAACTTATGGCAACAGCAAACGCTAAGCTCTGCTCAACAGCTAGCACAACGTTTACAGCAACGTGTTCAACAGATTGAACAAGCTGAAACACTCAACAAGCAACAGCAGCAGCTTGAACAGCAACTGAATCTATTAAAGACCAATTTAACAAGCTTGAACACTCAACATGCGGAGTTTAGCCAGCAGCTCAAAGATATTGAAAGCAAAGGCAAGCAAAATACCGAAGCTGCCCAGCAACTGATTACGAGCATGACAGGTGCAACTGAACTCAAGGCCAGTGAATGGCTGAGCCAGCACGATCAACAGGGTCAGCAACACCAGCAACATTGTCGACAACTGAGGGAAAGCTTTGAGCAGGCACGTCAAAATTTTGAACAACAGAAAAGTGAACTAGAACAGTTCAAGGCCCAACAGCAGCATAACCAAGACTCACTGCAACAATGTAAAACCCAAGTTAGCACATGGTTAGTACAACATGAAAAATTTGAAGAACCACAGCTTTATGAATTACTCAATATTTCCTCAACTCAGGAACAACAGATTCGCTTAGCCCTGCAAAATGCAGATCGTTTATTGAGTGAAGCGACCTATGCGCTCAAAACCACCCAGCAGCAGTTAAATGAACACCAGCAGCAACAGCCTGACATTAAGTATGAGCAACTGACTGAATTGATTCATTCAAATCAGGACAAACTGCAACTGCGGCTTGAACAACGTGATCAATATAAACTTCAGCTTGAATTGCATCAGCAAAATCTTGCCAGACAACAGCAATTTGTTGAACAAATACAGCAGGTCCAGCAACAGGAACACCGATGGAATAAGATTTCCAGTTTGATTGGCGATGCTAAAGGTAAGGATTTCCGTGATCTGGCACAGCAATATAATCTGGATATTTTACTGGAATATGCCAACCAGCAACTGACGATGCTGTCACAGCGTTATACGCTAAAACGTCTGGACAATTCACTCAGTCTTGCCATTATTGACCATGATATGGATGGTGAAACCCGTTCGGTGGCCTCGCTTTCTGGCGGGGAATCATTCCTGACTGCCCTTGCAATTTCACTGGCAATTGCCAATATGGCATCGGGTTCAATGAAAATCGAATCACTGTTTATTGATGAAGGTTTTGGCACACTGGATGCTTCATCCTTGCACATGGTGATGAATGCGCTTGATCAGCTACAGAGTCAGGGCCGCAAAGTGATTTTAATTTCACATATTCAGGAAATGCATGAACGGATTCCTGTACAGATTCAGGTACAGCCAATAGGTTCGGGTTCAAGTCGGATTGAGGTGGTGGGGTGATACAGGGCTTAACCAGTTACCCGAAACATAGTTTCTCGTCTCGCGCTTTGGGCAAATGAGAAACATAGCTTCGCAAGACATCGTGAAACGAGGTAGCTTTGCTTTTCCTCGCTCATCCTCTTGCACCAAACAATGCTGTGCCTACTCTGACCATGGTTGAACCTGCCGCAATGGCAACATCCAGATCACCTGACATTCCCATACTCAGGGTATCCCAGTCCTGAGGCTGTGCATGTTGAGCTTTCACTTGCTCAAATAGCACTTTAGCATCAGCAAATGCGGCATGATTTTCGGGTGCAGGAATCACCATCAGACCACGCAAACGTATGTGTGGAAGCTGGCTGATCTGTTCTACCAACGTTGCAACCTCATCAGGCTGGCAGCCATCTTTACTGTCTTGCCCATCAATATTCACCTGAATACAGATATTTAAAGGCTTTTGCGTTTCCATACGTTGACTGGATAAACGTTCAGCAATAATAAAGCGATCCACGCCATGCACCCAATCAAACTTTTCCGCCAGATGTCTGGTTTTATTACGTTGTACATGGCCAATAAAATGCCATTCAATCTCCAAATCCTGTAGCTCATCAATTTTTGTCAACGCTTCCTGCAAATAGTTTTCCCCAAAGCTACGCTGTCCAGCCTGATACATTTCCCTTAGGCTCTGGGCTGGATGGGTCTTTGAAACAGCCAGCAATTGCACGGATGCAGGATCACGCTGAACAGGCCCACACGCCTGTTGAATCTGGCCTAATACGAATTGGCGGGATTGTTGCAATTGATTCATTGACACAGTTCTCACTTGTAAAATCTTTTTTTACATTGATAGGACTCAGGGTGTTGGTAAGCCTGAATGAAAGCCGTATATTATTCTACAAAATAATGAGACATTTTGGTTTGTTTCGGGGAAATTATGGATATTACAGAACTACTCGCCTTTTCAGTCAAAAACGGTGCTTCGGATTTACACCTTTCAGCGGGTATGCCTCCCATGATTCGTGTGGATGGTGAAGTTCGCCGAATCAACTTGCCAGCACTTGAGCATAAAGATGTACACCGTCTAGTGTATGACATCATGAACGACAAACAACGCCGTGATTATGAAGAAAAGCTGGAAACCGACTTTTCATTTGAAGTGCCCAACATTGCCCGTTTCCGTGTGAACGCGTTTAACCAGAACCGCGGCGCTGGCGCAGTATTCCGTACCATTCCATCAAAAGTTCTGACTATGGAAGACTTGGGGCTGGGTTCAATCTTCAAGGAAATCTGTGATTATCCACGCGGGATTGTGCTGGTGACAGGGCCAACGGGTTCTGGTAAGTCAACCACACTTGCCGCGATGATCGACTATATCAACGAAAACCGTTATGACCACATTTTAACGGTTGAAGACCCAATCGAATTTGTACACCAGTCTAAAAAATGCCTGATCAACCAGCGTGAAGTGCACCGTGATACACATGGCTTCAATGAAGCACTGCGTTCAGCACTGCGTGAAGACCCTGACATTATCCTGGTTGGTGAGATGCGTGATTTGGAAACCATTCGTCTAGCATTGACTGCTGCGGAAACGGGTCACTTGGTATTTGGTACACTACATACGACCTCTGCGGCAAAAACCATTGACCGTGTGATTGACGTATTCCCTGCTGAAGAAAAAGACATGGTACGTGCCATGCTTTCAGAATCATTACAAGCGGTGATTTCCCAAACCCTCCTGAAAAAGAATGGTGGGGGTCGTGTTGCAGCACATGAGATCATGATTGGTATTCCAGCGATTCGTAACCTTGTCCGTGAGAACAAGGTTGCCCAAATGTACTCTGCAATTCAGACAGGTGCAAACTACGGTATGACCACACTGGATCAAAGCCTGAAAACACTGGTGTCCAAAGGTGTGATTAGTACTCAAACTGCTCGTACCGCAGCCAAACAGCCTGAATCATTCCTATAAGAATAAAATGGATTAGAGAAATAGCATGGATTTTAATGATTTACTGAATTTGATGATTCAACAAAATGCATCGGACTTGTTTGTCACTGCAGATGTTGAACCCTCAATGAAAATTAACGGGCAAATTGTACCTGTTGCCAAAACCAAGTTATCAGGTGAAATTGTGGGGCAACTGATCCATTCAGTGATGACGGACAAGCAGCGCAAAGAATTTGCCGATACACGCGAATGTAACTTTGCCATCACCAACCGTGAAAAAACAGCGCGTTTCCGTGTCAGCGCATTTCAGCAGCGTGATATGCCTGGGATGATCCTGCGTAAAATTGAAACGCACATTCCAAGCATGGAAGACCTGAAACTACCAGAAGTGCTTAAAGAACTTGCCATGACCAAACGTGGCATCATTATCTTTGTGGGTGCAACAGGTACAGGTAAATCCACCTCTTTAGCCTCCATGATCAGCTATCGCAACCACAATTCAAAAGGTCACATCATTACCATTGAGGACCCGATTGAATTTGTACACCAACATGCAGGCTGTATCATCACACAACGCGAAGTAGGTATTGATACTGACTCATTTGAAATTGCATTAAAGAATACCTTACGTCAGGCACCTGATGTGATCCTAATTGGTGAGATCCGTTCCCGTGAAACCATGGACTATGCCATTGCCTTTGCAGAAACGGGTCACTTGGTACTCGCGACCCTGCACGCCAACAATGCCAATCAGGCACTGGATCGTATTATCCACTTCTTTGAGGCAGATCGTCACAGCCAGCTTTATATGGACTTGTCGCTGAATATGAGAGCAATGGTCGCACAACAGCTAATTCCAACACCTGATGGTAATTCACGCCGTGCAGCCATTGAAATCCTGATCAATACACCATTACTGGCAGATTATATTCGTAAGGGCGAAATCCATGAGATTAAAGATGTCATGAAGCGTTCCCGCGAACTCGGTATGCAGACCTTTGATCAGGCATTGTTTGACCTTTATAAGGCAGGTGAAATCACCTACAAAGATGCACTTAAACATGCAGACTCGCCAAACGATTTACGTCTCACCATCAAACTTTCAGAAGAAGGTGCAGATCAGCTACTCAGTGCCAGCAAAAATATTACCTTTGATGGTCAATAAGCGATTTTTTAATCCATTAAAAAAAGAGAAAGTTGCTCACAACTTTCTCTTTTTATTTGTTTAATTTTGGTCAATTGAACAAACTTTACAAGCTTGAATACTTATTTCTTACGAAAAGCTTCCTGACATTCAGCATCACTACAATAACCATACAAATTCAGGGAATGGCCAGTTAAGGCAAAACCATACTGATCTGCAACTGAATGCTGTTCCTTTTCAATCACATCATTTGTAAATTCAACAACTTTGTTGCAGTTCAGGCACACCAGGTGGTCGTGGTGATCTTCCTGCATAATTTCAAAAACAGAGTGGTTGTTTTCAAAATGGTGGCGCTGAATGATTCCAGCAGCCTCAAATTGTGTTAACACACGGTAAACTGTTGCCAAGCCAACATCTTCACCTTGCTCTAGCAGTGTTTTATAAATATCTTCCGCACTTAAATGGTGTTGCTTTGAATTTTCTAATAATTCCAAAATCTTAATACGAGGAAGGGTGACTTTAAGTCCAGCTTTACGTAAGTCTTGGTTGGAAATAGGCATGAAAAAAGGTCTCTCAACAAATCTTAAGTTGGAATAGGCAATAGAGTTTAGATGCAGTATGATCTATCCTTGAATCAAATGCATCATCATTTATCAGGATAGTGTAGCAAAATGCAAAAAATCATGCTGGCGTTGTTCGTCACTTCAGTACTTAGCGGTTGTTCAGTCTTTGGTGTTTATAAAGTTGATATTCCACAGGGAACACCCTTAACCAAAGCACAGGCATCTCAAGTACAGGTCGGCATGAGCTTTCAGCAAGTCCGTTTCTTGCTGGGTAGTCCAACCGTGACAGATCCTTTAAATCCACAGCGCTGGGACTACATCTACAACTATATTCCAGGCACTTATGCTAAAAAAGCAAAAATACCAGCCGCTCATGGTCAACATTTGAAAGTTTACTTTGACGCAAATGGCAACGTAGAACGAATTGAAGGACTGGATACAATTCCTGAGTCACAACCAGGTTTACCAGCATCAAAAGAAGCCATCTTGACTGCGCCCCCACTATAACCACTTTCCCATAAAATAAAACCCCTCATCGAAGCATTCGTGAGGGGTTTTCTTTATGAACTCGATGGCCTAAAGCGATTACCCTTTACAAATCGACCAACTGGATTCTTTGCGGCTCGCTTACGGCGAATATCTTTAGGATTAATGGTTAAAGCCCGATAAACCTCAACACGGTCCCCCGCCTGCAATATTGTTTCAGCCTCAATTCTTGAACCAAAAACGCCCAACTGCAAAGGTTCAGGTAAACTGACCTGATCAGCCAAGCCACTGTTCTGGATTGCCTGCAATGCAGTCATGCCATCAATAAAGGCAACGGCGATATGAAATTGCTGCTCAGGGTTGGCAAAGGCAACCCAGACTTGTTTGCCCTGCTCCATTATAGACTTTGCCCAATAACGGCCACCATCGCAACAACAATAGAAAGAGGCAACACCAGACGCACGGCAATACGCCACAGGTTATAAAACAGTTCATTGCTAAAATTCATGGCTTTACGCAAATGGCTAATCTTCATGATCCAGCCTGCAAAAATGGCATAGATCAGGCAAATGACCAGTCCCCATAACATCAGTAAAACATTAAAGATTTGCTCAACCTGGGGTATAATCCAAACTGCAATGGCAGCAACAATAATCACCCACTGCACAATGACTGCAAGTTGACGTTGTGCCAACTGTTCTTTCGCCAATTGAATCAATAACGCGGCTGACATGATTGCAGCAAATACCCAGGCTAGAGCTGGAAGCTGGGTCTGAATCGAAAAGAATCCAAAAGCAATCACGGCAAATAACTGGGCGACCCAGATCGGTAATGTGGCTGAAGTTGCATTTTCCTGCTTTTTAATTGTAGACAGGCTGCTCTGCCAATATAGACCCAAGCCTAAACCACTGGCCACCAGAGCCAAAACGGTGGCATTGCCCCATTCCCTAAACTCCACTCCCGTCCAGTGCCATGCTTGTAGCTGGGTTCCCATGACATTGGCAAGGATAAATGCGCTAATCACACCAATTGCGGTCAGTGCAATTAAGAATAAACGTGGAATAAAAGACAGGCCAACAGCAATGACAGCCAAAACGGCAAAAACAATCTGACTGGAAATATCCAGAGCCAATTGCTGACCGACCACATGGGTTGCTGTGGTTAAAACACCACCTGCAAAGAATGGCACAAAGACCACGGCCAGCCAGCCGACCAAACGCCATCTTGGTGAGGCATCCGCATCGCGTGTCAAGCTGGAAAGTGCCTGCAATGCTGTGGTCTGTGAACGCTTTGCCAAAGCAATTTCAAGATAGCCAATGGGTAACGCCAGCACAAACATGGTGCCCAGCCACAACAGCCAGAAGTCAAATTGACGGTCAATCTGGATACCAACGGTAGGGGCCAATGTTGTGATCATGACAAAAGATAAGCAAAATGCCATCACTGGAGCCAGCCAGCGTGACAGAGTGGTGTCCTGCATAAAGCATTCCTTGAAAAATCCTTGAACTCATTGCAGCTCTTTATGGAGCTTACAATGAAATATTCAATCTATTTTGCCTTCCTCAAGCTTGAAAATCAAAACAAAAGATGCCCAAGGAAAAAAGCAAATCACCCTTTCAGATGATTTGCCGCGCACCATTTATTATTTTATGCACTCGATCCCTTATTGATCATATGACTCATCTTATTATCTCTGATCATAAAGGATCTTTTTTTATTATCTTGTTGTTATGAGAAGAAACGGGAAAACCAGTTTTTTCCTTTTTTCTTTTCATTTTCACTAATAATTCCGATCATATTTTCTTTGACTGCACCCACATAATCGGCATCATCATGGCGAATATGGTTAATCAGCCATTTTGAAAGCACTTCATGTAGCTCCTTATCAATATCATGTCCTAACTCAAAACGCTCTCGATAGGACTCTATTTTCTTGATAAATAAGTCATGTACGCGCTTGTGAGGTATACGGTACTTATAGTTTGCCTCTTCCTGCAAGCTTTCCTCAAAGGTAAAATGTGACTGGGTATAATCAATAATATTATCCAGAATTCCTTTCATCTTTACCCGATCACTGGCATATTTTAAATCAGCAATTTCATTGATATAATCCAGAATACGACGATGCTGATCATCAATGACGTCTATTCCTGTATTATATTCGACAGACCACTTCATCCCCACGCCCCACCTTAAAACCAATGTTATTTAGTGAATAAAAGCATCATATCGACAAATTTTTTAAATAAAAACACAGCGTTTTTGTCAGATTTCAAATATTTTCAACCAAAGTGAACTAAACTATTGTTTTTTATTTAATTTAATATTTTTACCAAGCAAAACACTCAAGTATTTTTTAACCAACAATAAAACTAACTATATTATTTTATTGAAATAAAATTAAATTTTATCATTTTAAATTATACTTTAGTCTTAAAAAACCTAATATTCAGGTTTTCAATATATTGCGCTATCAACCTTAAAACAGAAATATCCTTTCACACCCATAACCAGCCTTAAAATCAACAAGTGTTTTTAAGACAGCAAAATGAATATCCTCTACAATATCTGAATAAAATAATAGCTACGCTGTTGTTTTCTTCCCTAATACTGGTCTGCCTTAGTTATGCGCTTGAGTGCTGGATTTTCAGCTTCGCGTATAAGACGCTCAACCCGTGTTAAGGCATATTTAATCGGTTGACCATGTTCAAACAGGATCATTTCTCCAGGCTGATATGCTTTCCATGCTTCATTATGTGTTAAAGGTTCGGTGGTAATCACAGCCACACGGTCTTCTGGTGTGGTCACCTCACTAAAATCGACCTCGACATCCAGATCAATCAGGTGGGCATGCTGAAATGGATATTCACGTACCAGCCAGTGCAGCTTGGTGGTTGCATAGCTAAACAGTGCCTTGCCATTGGACAGGCAGAAATTGAACGTGCCGAACTCAGCAATCTGCGGCGCAATACGTTCTAACAGGGAAAAGACTTTTTCGATACAAGGTTCTGTATAGCCAAATGCTTCGACCATTTGATCCAGCAAGTAACAGAATGCGCGCTCACTGTCGGTATTACCCACAGGTTCAAATCGACCACTGAGTTGTGGGTTAAAATCGTGTAAATCGCCATTATGTGCGAAAATCCAGTGCCTGCCCCATAACTCACGCAAAAACGGATGTGAGTTTTCCAGCGTAATTTTACCCTGAGTCGCCTTACGGATATGTGCAATGACATTGCGGGACTTAATTGGATAGTTGCGAATTAAATCCGCAATCGGTGATTCAACCGCAGACTGATTATCAACAAATAGACGACAGGCCTTATCTTCAAAAAAAGCAATGCCAAAGCCATCACAGTGATCAGACGTGACACCCGCTCGCTGGGAAAAACCACGAAAGGAAAAGGTAATGTCTGTAGGGGTGGCGCAATTCATTCCTAATAGCTGGCACATATCTTTTAACTTGCTAACATCTATGCCTATTGTGCATGAGATTCAGATGCCTTGTAAATCTGAATATGTGCTCAGTATTAGATTAGCCATGATATAGCTAACGTTGCACCATCTTATTCATCACAAAGGAAGTCGCAATCTTATTCACTTCCAGAAATACAAAATAATCCAGACATTTAAAATCTTCATCATAATAGGCCTGTTTGGAGAGTCTGGACTGCATGCCTAAATAGGTTTGAAATAGCTTGGGCATCTTTTCATCCTGTGGGAAGCTGTATTCAGGATGTTCTGGTTCAAAGGCACGTTTGGAACGAATATCAATGCTTTGATGATCCGCCAACTGCTGAAGCTGGCGATGAGTATAATAGGCACGTGCCAGATTATCCTCCAAATGAATACTGACACAGCCCATGAGATATTTGGCACGCATCGACCAAAGCACTTTAGGCGCAAGATTCAGCCATAACATGGATAATGCCTTGCCAGAACGAAACTGTGGATGGACACAGGTACGACCAATTTCCAAAACGTTTGGTAAATGGGATAAATGAGGGATGATTTCAAATTCCTGAGCGCTGTAGCTCTGCCCAATTTCATGCCCCTGAAACAACTTGAGGCGGGTATAGGCAACAATTTCGCCTGTCCATTTTTCACGTAATACCGCATGTTCACAGCCAAAATCATAAAGGTCCTGATCCAGACCATCCTCAAAGGACAGTCCAAACTGATGGCTAAACTGTGCTGCCCTAAAGCGTTGTACTTGTTGTAATTCTTTTAGGTTATCCACCCACTCAAAACGAAACTGGTTTTGCGATGGTTTCTGGCGTAAAGGTGAAGTCAGTGTATGACGATACTGATTTAATTTTTCTAGCATAATGAAAGCTCCTTATGACTAGAGTTACCTTAAATCGCTTCAATGACACTTCAATGAATAAAACATGAACAGATGATGACGAAAAAAGAGACCTGCATGAGGCCTCTTTTTATTTACAAAATCCTAGTGTTTTGCTCGATTGGTAATCAATGTTCCAACACCATGATCGGTAAAGATTTCCAGTAATGTTGCGTGTGGCACACGGCCATCAACAATGTGTGCGCTAACCACTCCACCTTTCACTGCATCCAGCGCACAACCCACTTTAGGAATCATGCCACCGTAGATCACACCCGTTTCAATTAAACGATCTACTTCTTGGGTACTTAATCCAGTTAATAAGTTTTTATTTTCGTCTAATACACCTGTAATATTAGTCAAAAGAATCAGTTTCTCAGCGCCTAATGCTTCTGCAACTTTTCCAGCGACAAGATCAGCATTGATGTTGTAGGTATTACCCTGCTCATCCACACCCAAAGGTGCGATCACAGGAATAAAATCACCTTGGGTAAACATTTCCAACACATCGGTTTTAACGCCAGTGACTTCACCCACCATACCCAAATCAATTTGAGAAATTGAGCCATCAGCTTCTTGTTTTTCCATAAGCAATTTACGGGCACGAAGTAAATTACCATCTTTACCTGTTAAACCAATGGCACGACCACCATGTTGGTTAATCAGATTAACAATCGATTTATTGACACTACCGCCCAGCACCATTTCAACCACTTCCATAGTTGCTTCGTCAGTCACACGCATGCCATCAATACGATCAGATTCCTGTCCAAGACGCTTCAACAATGAATCGACCTGTGGACCACCGCCATGTACTACAATTGGATTTAAACCCACTGTTTTCAACAACACGATGTCACGAGCAAATGAGCTTTCCAGCTCTGGATCAGTCATGGCATTACCACCATATTTGACCACCAGCGTTTTTCCTGCAAAACGCTGAATATACGGCAAAGCTTCAATCAAAATTTTTGCTTTATCAATGCCGATATGCTCGTGTGGCATGCGCCCTCTCCTTATTAAGCCTGTGCAAGTTCTTGTGCAATTTGTGGATATTGATGTTGCAGCATAGAAACAAATTTTTGGCGAATCTCAGTTAACCGATCTGGATGATCTGCATCAAAGCGGACAGTAAAATATTCACCTGTGTTGGATGCTCGAATAATGCCAAAACCATCGTCAAAATCAAGCCTTACCCCATCAATTTTACTTAAACGCGCACCTAAACGATGACTTTGAATTTCAATATCATTTAAAACTTGTTTAGGGTTTATATCATGGGTACTGATATAGGTATCTTCAGTACAATAACGTTCAGGGTAAATACTGAGTAATTCAGACAGGCTGTTAGCATTGGATTGGGTGAGATATTCCATCACCCGTAACGCGGCATACAAACCATCATCGTAGCCAAAGCCACGTCCATCATTAAATACATAGTGGCCTGCATATTCACCACCAAATACGGCTGTACCTTGTGATTTGGACAAATAGGCACGCAAGAAACTGCTGCCCGTACGGATCATTTTGGCCTGACCATCAAGTTGCCCCACCGTATCAGCAACCATCCGAGAGCATTTCACATCAAATACGATTTCTTTATGCGGATGTTGTTGTAAGCATATTTGCGCAAATAAAGAGATGAGGCGGTCAGGACTAATAATATGTGCCTGTTCGCCCAGCAATACCACCCGATCACCATCCCCATCAAGGGCAATGCCCATATCCGCTTTTTCAGCAATAATCGTGGCCTGTAATTGCTGCAAATGGGCAGCATGGGATGGATCGGGTGCATGGTCTGGGAAATGGCCATTCGCCTCACAACGCAATGCAATGACTTCACAGCCCAAATTCTGCAAGACCTGTTTGGCACAGTGTCCTGCTGAACCATGTAAGCCATCCAGAACAATTTTTAAGGGGCGCAGCAACTGAATATCACTCAATAAGGATTGTTGATATTTTAAACAAAATTCAGGAATAATATGATGCGATAATTCTTGTAGATCAGTATTTTTTCCAATTTTTTCTGAGGCAAATTGAGCTGCTAAACCGACCTGCTGAATAATCTCAGGGCTAGGCGGTTCACCCTTTAAAATCCATTTAATACCATTGTCCGATTTAGGATTATGGCTGGCAGTGACCATAATACCATTCCCACCAAAATCACGGGCAATGTAGTACATCATTGGCGATGAACAGCAACCGATATTGGTCACGTTCAAGCCTTGCTGTTCTAATACTTTTTGAATAATATTGGCATAGCTTGGGCTGGTTAAACGTGCGTCATAGCCAATCACAATTTGAGTCTGCTCAGCATATTTATATTGTTGGGCTAAAGCATATGCAATGGAACATATAATATCTGGGGTAAGATTTGAAAGTTTTCCGCGAATATCATAAGCACGAAAAATATTCAGAGGAAACGTTTGTTGTATATTCACAGCAAGCCCTCTATTCTCAACATTTAAGAATAATTAAAAAATATAGACTATTAAGTAAATGAGTAGTCCTTATTCAGAAAAATTAAAATAATGAATCAGCTGCTTTTTAATCTAATTTTAAGGAACAATCAATATGAAAAATGCAACGTTTTTAAGCAAAACATTGCATTTAAAGTGATAATTAACGAAAAACTTACTGTTTCCCAGTATGTCCAAAACCACCTGCACCACGCCCAGTTGCAACAAATTCTTCCACTTGTTCAAACTCTGCCTGTACCACAGGCACTAAAACATATTGTGCCAAACGCTCACCTGGTTCCAGACGGAAAGTGTTTTGTCCACGGTTCCACACAGAAACCATCAACTCACCTTGATAATCCGAGTCAATTAAACCCACTAAATTACCCAATACGATGCCATGCTTATGTCCCAAACCCGAACGTGGTAAGATCAAGCCCGCAAAGTTTGGATCTTCAATATAAATGGCCAGACCAGTTTTGACCAGGACGGTTTCACCCGCTGCAATCTCAATCGCTTCATCTAAACAGGCACGTAAATCCAAACCTGCTGAACCTGTAGTTGCATAGGCAGGCATTGCCCACTCCTGACCTAAACGGGCATCTAATACTTTAACCTGAACTTTCATGACAAATTCCTACTGATGATTTATTAACGTTTCAATAAAGCTCTTAAATTGGCGAGATGCTGTTGAGCCTGTTCTTTCGGATCAACATTCGGGGCAAGTTTCTTTTTACGACCATGCCACTCCAGTTCATCCTGTGGCAATTCATCCAGAAAACGGCTTGGGGTCATTTGACGCATCTGCCCACCATTCTTGCGTTGCTCAGCCAAAGTCAGGGTTAGACCCTGACGCGCACGGGTAATTCCTACATACATTAAACGGCGTTCTTCCTCAATCGTTTCAGCCGCAATCGAGTTTTTATGTGGTAATAGTTCTTCTTCTAGCCCAATCATGTACACATACGGAAATTCCAGCCCTTTCGCTGCATGTAATGTCAACAAATTCACCTTATCCGTGTCTTCTTCTTCCTGTTGCTGCTCCAGCATATCCAGCAGCACCAGCTTGCGAATCACGCTTTCAATATTTTTCTCATCAACATCATCAGTGCGATTAATTAGATTTTGAATACTGGTATATAGACTTTCTATATTGTCGAGTTTAGTTTTTTCCTGTGCAGGAGTCGCAGCCTGTTCACGGACATAGTCGATATAACCCGCTTCCATAATCATCTGACGAACCTTAGGCACAGGCGCATCATCATCCAGTAATTCACGGGTAAAGGTGGCTATAAAATCTGCAAACTCATGCAACTGTGTGGCCGCTTTCTTTGGCAACACCATTGACAGCCGTTGATCCGAAGAAGCAGTTAACAGCGATAAGGTATTTTCCTGTGCAAACAAGCCAAGCTTTTCCAGTGTCACAGGTCCAATCGCACGTTTCGGCGTATTAATGATACGCAAGAATGCGCTGTCATCTTCTGGATTGATAATTAAGCGTAAATAGCTCATCACATCCTTAATTTCGGCGCGCGCGAAGAACGATTGACCGCCAGAAAGTTTATAAGGTATCTGCATTTGGCGCAGTTGCGTTTCCAGAACCCGTGCCTGAAAGTTGCCACGATATAAAATTGCGTAGTCTTTCCAGCTTTTGCCATTCATTAGTTTATGCGTAATCAGGTCTTTCACCACCCGTTCAGCTTCATCATCGTCATTTAAACAGGTGATAATCCGAATGGTTTCACCATGTCCCTTGTCACTCCACAATTTCTTGTCAAAGATATGTGGATTATTGCCAATAACGGCATTTGCTGCTTTGAGGATACGGCTGGTGGAGCGATAGTTTTGCTCCAGCTTGATCACGTTTAAATTATGAAAATCTTCTTTCAGCAACGCCATGTTTTCAGGCTTTGCTCCACGCCATGCGTAAATGGACTGGTCATCATCACCAACGGCGGTGAACTGCCCCATTACCCCAACCAGAAGCTTAACCAGGGTATATTGGGCGGTGTTGGTATCCTGATATTCATCGACCAATAAATAACGGACACGGTTTTGCCATTTTTCTCGCACCTCAGCATTTTCCTGAAGCAAGCGGGTTGGCATCACAATCAAGTCATCGAAATCAACCGCATTATAGGCACGCAGGTTACGTTCATAGAGTTGATACAAATGGGCAAGCTGAACATCCTCAACTGTTTCACAGACAGAATGCGCCTGTTCAGGGATGATGAGATCATTCTTCCAGTCTGAAATCTTCTTCATTGCCTTGGCAATGAGTTCCTTACTCTCCGCACCAGACAGGTTGTCACGCTGCATCAAGTCCATCAGGATACGTTTGCAGTCATCAGCATCTAAAATGGAAAAATTATTTTTAAGCGGTAAATGTTTAAGTTCCAAACGTAATAAATTCAAACCAAAGGTATGAAACGTTGAGACAGAAAGCCCTTTGGCCTCTTCACGGGAAAGTAGTTTCCCCACACGCTCTTTCATCTCACGTGCAGCCTTATTGGTAAAGGTCATCGCGGTAATACGGTAGGCAGGTATCCCACATTGCTTCACCAAATAGGCAATTTTTTGGGTAATCACAGATGTTTTACCAGAACCTGCTCCTGCAAGCACCAACAAAGGCCCTTGAACGTATTTCATGGCTTCATATTGCTTGTCATTGAGTTGACTACCAGTCGACATCTGTACATACCCCTCATTTTTGAGCCCGATTTTGCGAGACTAAGTATAGACATCTCCGTTTTAGAATCCTAATCCTAAATCTCAGGATATGTATAAATTATGATGCCTCGCTCAACCCATACGTCGCCACTCGTCGCACTAGTTATGTTAAAAGTTCCAACACCCTAATTTTAGGCAATAAAAAAACCAGCCGAAGCTGGTTTCCCACAAATCAGTAAAGAAGATTACTGTTTTGCATAAATGCTGATTTCAACACGACGGTTTTGTTCACGGCCAGAAGCAGTGCTGTTGTCCGCAATTGGGTTTGATGAACCATAACCTTGCGCATCGATACGGCCCGCTGATACACCCTGGCTTGCCAAATAGCTTCTTACTGACTGAGCACGTGCTTGAGACAATGGAATGTTGATTGAGTCATTACCTGTATTGTCTGTATAACCAGTTACAAGAATCGCACTCTGGTTATCTTCAGCCAAAGTTTGCGCCACTTTGTTCAAGGTACCATAGAAGTTTGGCTTAATGTTTGACTTGTTGGTGTCAAATGTAATGCTACCAGGCATAATCAATTGAACAGAACCATCTGCATTACGGCCCACTTCTACACCAGTACCCTGCATTTGTTGACGTAGTTTTTTCTCTTTATCGTCAAGATATAAACCGCCAGCACCACCAAGCACCGCACCAATTGCCGCAGCACGGTTATTTTGCTTACTTGTGTTTGCATTACCTTTAGATATGCCATAACCTGCCGCAGCACCAATTATTGTACCTAGGGCAGCTTTATCATATTCTACGCCACCCATGTTATTACCTGTAGTTTGGCAACCAGAAAGTACCAATCCAGCCCCAACCAGTGTTGAAATTACTAATGCACGCATTGCGTAGCTCCTGTCTATGTATTTTTGTCTGATCAAATAATGAATGAGAAAATTCAGCTAGACCATTGATATTTTGTTAATAATAAACAATTTATTTATCTTTTTGTAATATTTTGATGCATTTTACTTCATAAAATCCTCATATTCTCTCCATTATTTTCAATTTATCGGATTTCTAAAAATATGAGATATATGTTTCAATAAAAGTTATTTAAGAACTTTATAAATGCTGGGTGCTTCACATATGATAAAGTGGATTAAAATTGCAGAAAATGGGTAAGTCCATAAAAAATGTCAACATCTTCAAATATACAATTGTATTGCAATTTCCGTTGTTTATAGTTGGAACATCTTTTTAAATCTCTGTACTCAAGGTTAGATTTATGTCTACTGCCCATAAGAAAGCATCCTTATTGCAAAAAGTCAGTAAAGGGCTCACAGTTGGTTCGGTCATTACAGGAAGTACGTTTTTACATGGCCCTCCTATCTTGGCACTCGGTTTTACTAAATTATTTAAAAAATCAAAAAAAATAGACGAAACCAATATTCAATTGGCCAATAGCTGGATTGGCATAAATAACCAGTTGATTGAACAGGTACTCCCAAACCTGAAATGGGACATCAGCATTGATGAAAAGCTCGATCTCAATTTACAGGGTCGCTATATGATGATCTGCAATCATCAAAGCTGGGTGGACACCACGGTCAATCAGTATTTTGGTTTAACTCGTATGCCACTCACCCGTTTCTTTACTAAATGGGAACTTATTTTTATTCCATTTGTGGGTCAGGCGTTTAAAATTTTGGGCTTCCCCATGATGAAACGCCATACCAAAAAACAGATTGCAAAAAATCCTGAGCTGAAGTCACGCGATATGTTAGAAGCACGTAAGGCCTGTGAACAATTGTTGAGTCAGCCGTTTACATTATTAAACTATCTGGAAGGTACACGTTTCACTCCAGAAAAACATGCACAGCAACAATCCCCATATAAAAACCTGCTCAAGCCTAAAGCAGGCGGTCTGGCATTGGCCTTGAATATTCTGGGAGATAAGATTGATGCGCTGGTTGACATGACCATTGTCTACCCAGATGGCGTACCAGATTATGGGGATTTCTGGCTTGGCGATGTTCCACGCATTGCAGTGGATTTACGTCAAATTGACATTCCTGACTGGGTGGTGGGTGGTAACTATGAAGATGATCCTGTTTATCGGGAACGTTTCCAGAACTGGCTAGATCAGCTCTGGACTGAAAAAGATCAACTCATTACTGAAATGAAATCTAAATATAAGCCATAATTTCTTTAGGGATTAAACAAGAACATGACTCAGCAGGACTCAGAACAAAACTCTAAATATAGCTATGTGAATCCGAATAGTAAGTTCTTTAAGCTATTCCTCGCCTATGACATTTTCATGGTCTTTATTATTGTTTTTAATTTGTTCTGCTTAGGCATGAACTTTTTCTTAATGAGCAATATTGGTGAATGGTTTTTCAATACCATTAATCTTTCCCCTGTCCTTGAGTTCTATCGTACACATTTACACCCCTGGGTCATCACCACCGAAGCATGGTTTATTATTTTTTTAATCACTGAACTTGCCGTGCGATGGGCAATTGCGATTGTGAATAAACACCATGCTCGTTGGTGGTTTTTTCCATTTATTCACTGGTACGAAATCCTGGCCATTATCCCACATCTACGTTTTCTACGTTTATTTCGTGCGGGCATCATTGCCTATCGTTTATATGAACTTGGCTATAAGGTGGTTCCAGACAAGATTCGCATTAAGGCAATCTTTTATTACCGTGTCATCATGGAAGAATTGTCTGACCGTGTGGTGATCACCGTGATTGACGGTATCCGACAGGAACTTGAAACCAGCTCCACACATAAAAAGATCATTCATGATCTGGTGGACCATCACCGTCAGTTATTTACAGTCACCTTGACCTCAATGTTGCAGGAGTCTTTGGCAACAGCATTGCAGCAACAGCAACCCGCCATTACCCAAAAAGTGGGAATTATTGTAACTCAAGCCATTGAGGACACGCCAGAATTGACTCAGTTACTGCGTTTAATCCCTATTGTTGGGGGACGGATTGAACAGCAGATCCAAAGTATTGGTCAACGTTTAGGTGAAAATATCAGTATGGGCCTCATCGAACCCTTTACAAAGGGATCTCCGCATCAGCCAAATGAAAACTATCAATTGATTGCAGAGAAAGTCAGTGAGATTAATATTGACAACCGCTATCTGGAGGAACTGGTTGAGTCCGTGGTATTTGAAAGCCTTGCGGCAATCCGTAAACAGGTAAAAGTCAAACAATGGCAACAAATGCTGGAAGAGCACGATCAATTGGATAAAAAATCCGAAAGATGACAAGAAAATTTACCAATCAAGCTAGAGAATTACTGTAATTTGTTCTAGCATTTGCTCTTATTTACAACTTATGCAGGGCAATTGCCCTTATACAATAGAGTGCTTAAAAAGCCCTGAAGGATAAATTATGGCTGATATACGGATTACGGGCAGAATGGTAAATTTTAGTCGACTGACTTTCGACACAAATGACCATGCTGCAATCCGACAGCAACTGACCACCACACTCAACGAGGGTTCTTATTTAGGGACGTTGGTCATTATTGACAGTACCGTTGAGCAAGAGCTGATTGCCTTGATTCAACTGTTAATTGATTTGGGCTTGCAGCCAATGGCGGTGATTGATGGAATTTTAGGTGATGAAGCTCGGGCGATTCAATTTCCTGTACTGCCTGCTGATCAACCATTACAGCGTATCAAAGCATCAAAAGAGCAAGTCGTTGCTCAAGCACCTGAAAAAAATACTGAAACTCAAGAAATACAAACACCACAAAAACAAACACCGACTACGCATATCACCTCGTATCATGATGAGATTTTGCGTACTGGACAATGTTTGGTACAGGATCAAGGTGATATTATCCTCAATGCTGGCATGAATAGTGGATCAGAAGTCATTGCATCTGGAAATATTCACATTTATGGCAATGCCCGTGGTAGAGTCATTGCAGGCGCAGGTGGACATGGCTCAGCACGTATTTTCTGTAATTCTCTGGAAGCGGAACTGATCTCGATTGCAGGAACCTATTGTGTGGCGGATGATATCCCTAAAGATATGATCAAAAAACCTGTACATATTTATTTAAATACCAAGCAAGAGCTTGAATTTGAACCCTTACAGTTTTAACTTAGCTGATTAAGTCAAAAAAGCACCAAAAAGCCCTTTTAGGGCCGTATGACCATAAATAGGAGTGGATTCGGTGGCCAAAATTGTTGTCGTAACGTCAGGCAAAGGTGGTGTAGGTAAAACTACAACAAGCGCATCTTTTGCAACAGGTTTAGCCCTACGTGGTCATAAAACTGTTGTGATTGATTTCGATGTGGGTTTACGTAACCTTGATTTGATCATGGGCTGTGAACGCCGTGTCGTTTATGACTTTGTCAATGTCATCAATAATGAAGCTCGCTTACAACAAGCCCTGATTCGTGATAAAGAAATCGAAAACCTATACATTCTTCCAGCATCTCAAACACGTGATAAAGACGCTTTGAGTGATGAAGGTGTTGCACGTGTCATTGATGAACTATCTCAAGAGTTTGATTACATCATCTGTGACTCACCAGCAGGTATTGAACGTGGTGCGATTCTAGCCATGTATCATGCGGATGAAGCCATCATTGTTACCAACCCTGAGATTTCGTCAGTTCGTGACTCAGACCGCATTATTGGCATGCTGGACAGCAAGACCAAAAAAGTCGAGCAAAATGAAGGCCGTATCCGTAAACATCTCTGTATCACACGTTTCAACCCTGAACGTGCTGACAAACAAGAAATGTTAACGATTGATGATATTTCCAAAGACATTTTACGTGTTCCGACTTTGGGCGTAATTCCAGAGTGTCCAAGCGTGCTACAGGCATCAAACGAAGGTAAACCTGTGATTCTTTATCCAGAAGCGAAAGCTGGGCAAGCCTATGATGATCTAGTTGCCCGTTTCCTTGGCGAAGACCGTCCTTATCGACATATTGCAGTGCAGCCAAAAGGTTGGTTGGCTAGACTATTTGGAGCGTAATTATGGCAGGATTCTGGAGTAAACTGTTTAGCGGTGATGAGAAACCATCAAGTGCACAAACTGCCAAAGATCGCTTGAAAGTCATTGTTGCATCTGAACAGGGCTTGGGTCGTCGTTTAGGGCAAGACAAACTTGATCAAATGAAGAAAGAAATCATGCAGGTCGTGAGTCGTTATGTGCGTGGTGTGGATGAACAGCATATCCAAATGCAGGTTCGTTCGGAAGCGAATATCGAAATGCTTGAGATGAATATCAATTTACCTGAAGAACGTTAGAAGTTTTTTCATTAGCGATTTTTCGCAAATAAAGGCAAAATACATTGCGACTGAACAAAGCTATGCTTTGTTAATTATTCAGTCCCGTATTTTGCCTTTATTATTTTAAGACTGAGGAGATTGTCATGGCATTATCACAGCCAGCAACTTTCAATGAAGAATGGTCAGATGAGCGTGTGTTTGCCTACCTCAACCAGCTTCCGCCAGCAGGTGTAAATGCTGACTTCCATATACTCTATCACGCGTTCAAGCATATGCGTCCCTTCGACTATGAGCGCTTGATCACCAAATTTTTAGCTGATGGTCGTGATTTAAATGCGACTAATCCTGAAGGACAGCGTATTCATGACGTGATCGCTCAATTTCCACGTCAAAAAGACGGCTTCTTAGAAGTATTAGCAAAATTTGCTTAAGATAAAAAAGCCTGCTTAAAGCAGGCTCTTTTATCTCTTTATTTTATCGACTACCAATCAAATAAACGCCCAGTAAGGTAAAAATCCCACCAGAAATACCATCAATCCATTTTGCAAAATTTTGATATGCTGTTCTGAATGTAGGCAATGAGAATACAAACGCTACCACTAAGAACCACAGCAAGGTCTCTATCGCAATAATAATAAAAAGCAAAGAGTGATGCTGGTCAAATAAAGGATTGGCTAAAAACAGTGAAAATACACTACCAAAGTAAATAATGGCTTTGGGATTCGACAGGTTGGTGAGCAGACCTTTCATAAAGAATAGATAAGGTGATTGAGGTAGAGTCATTTGCTTCACCGTTTCATCACCCTTTGAAAAGGCTGAGCGCAGCATCTGTAAACCGAGCCAGCATAAATACAGGCCACCTGCAATTAAAAGGCCCTGCTTTAGCCATGCCGTCTTTTCAAAAATAATGTTCAGCCCCATGAGCGCCAATAACGACCACATCATCGCACCCAAACAAATACCAAGAACCACCAATACCGCATCTTTGCGGGAACGACTAATTGCAGTTTGGGAAACCAAGAAGAAATCTGGGCCAGGGGTAATCAGTGCACAAAAATGAATAAAAATCAGTGTACACAATGCGAACCACATAGCTAAACCGAATGGTAAAATCTCAATGCAGTAGCTTAAATAAAAAACGTGATTATTACCATATAAAAACAAGAAAATAACAACGACAAAGCCTCAGAATAGAGGCTTTGTTACTGGAATATGATCGTTAAACCAGAATATCCCGTTTGCCATTTGCACCCATTGAACTTACGATGCCATTTTCTTCCATTTGGTCAACGATACGTGCCGCACGGTTATAACCCAGACTAAATTTACGCTGTATGGACGAGGTAGAAACTTTACGGGTTTCCAGTACAAAAGACACACACTGATCATAGAGTGCATCACGACTTGGATCGCCATCACCATCCTCAAAACCACGCGATGTTGGCTCTTCGTCAAATGGAGTCAGGATTTCATCCACGTAATCAGGTTCCCCACGTTCACGCCATGCATCAC
>CAZKJI010000015.1:0-9708 GCA_964553005.1 uncultured Acinetobacter sp.
CGGATCCTGTGGATGCGGTGTTTAAAGCTCTGGGTGTGGATTGAGTTGATTCTGTATAAATCAGTTAAAGAGAAAAGCTTTTGAAATGATTAGGAAATATGAATCACATGAAGGATTTAATAACAGCTATTTTGGTTAAACAGCCCAAACTTACTGCTAGAGAAATTGCCAAAACTCTTGGTATTGAAAAGAAAGAAGTGAATGCTTTTTTATATCAAAATCAAGATATATTTTCACAAGATGAAGCCTTTTGCTGGTCTTTAGCTATAAACCCGTCAGTTAAAAATTTAGAAAGACCAATGATGAACTCTGAACTTGAATTAAATGATATTGTTAAAAATAAACTGATTCAATTGTTGGATTATGTATCTCATCAAGCTGAGGATACTCAAAAAATTCAATATGAAATGAGTGGTAATAGATTTTATTCTCATGATCTAGAAAAACTTCGTGGCTTAAAAATTCTGAATGATGACGATTGGTGGTTTCAAATTGAACGATTACAGCTTCAATCGATGCCGAAACCATCTGAAATACTCTCTTCCTATATTCATTTTGATGCCGAAAAAGAACCCACTGTTAATTTTTCTAGTTTAAATAAGATTGTATTTTTCAAAGAAGCTCAGCAATTCCGCTTGCCCTACAGTAGCGTGGCATGTGATTTTATTACTAAAATTGACATACTTCAGAAGATATTCAAAGAATTCGAAAGTTATCAAAATATTTGGAAAGATTGGAAACAAAATAACGATGAGATTAAAAAATCTATTGTTGTTTACGATAAATTATTCTCATGGAATACCGCGATTAATTTAGGTGGAACAGGCGATGGTGAAGAAATTGTTGCAGGCTTTGGCTTAGTTGACTGGGTACTTCCAACGACTCAAAAATCTTACTCATATCCTCTTATTACTATCCCGTTAGAAATGGAGATAGAAAAAAATGGATTAATACGTGTAGGTGCCAAAGATACACGTGCCAATATAGAAATGGATGCCATCTTATTAGAGGATGATCTGCCTACTTCAGGACAAGTAAAAGTAACCTTAAAAGAAAACTTAAATAATGGTCGCTCATTACGCCTATTTGAAGGGGAAACTTACTCTGATCTAGTTAATGCTTTCGTCGCGAATATTTTTTCAAAAGGAGCAATTGTTGAGGCAGAAAATAGGGCTGTACCATCTAAAAGTCTAGCGGTGACATTAACATCAGTATTGTTTAGTCGTCCTAAAAGGAATTCTATTTTAAGTGATGACATTGAGTTATTAAAAACTAAACTTAATGACCCTTCAGTGGCTATACCTGAACAACCTTTATCGTTAGTGACAGAATTAAAAAGCGATATTAATCAAAAAGAGACTTATAGTTTTAGGGGGCGTTCTGGTACTGAAGGATTCGGATCAAAAGTTGAAGAGCTTTATTTCCCGCTGCCTTATAACAAAGAACAAATTACTATTGTCCAGAATCTGCTAACCAGCAGTGGTGTAGTGGTGCAAGGTCCACCAGGTACAGGTAAAACACATAGTATTGCCAATATTATCTGCCACTATTTGGCGAATGGTAAAAAAGTACTGGTAACTGCACAGCAGTCACATGTCCTTAAAACAGTACATGAAAAGATTCCTGATGAATTAAAGCCTTTAGTAGTCAGTCGCATTGGTTCAAGCAAAGAAAGTAAAAATCAGCTTGAATCTTCAATCGATTTGATTGTGCAAAAAATTACCCAGATGAATGTTGCAGAAGTTCGAAAAACGATCGAAGTTCTAAAACAACAAATAGATCATAACCATCATGAAATGGCTTTGATTGATCGAGAAATATATAACTTTGCAGAAAAGCATTATCAGAATATTGAGGTAGATGGTAATAAAAAATTACCTATGGATATCGTGAAAACGGTATTAGAAAGTAGGGCATCTTACGAATGGTTTACCGACCAATTAACTTTGGAGGAAAAAGACCAGTTTCCTTTTTCCCAGATTGAGTTGATTCAATTGAGAGACTCAAGAAAGAAAATCGGTACAGATTTACCATACATAAATTATGGTCCTCTGCCAGCTCCTGAAAAGCTGTTAGATTCGGCGAGTCTGAAGAAATTAAGTGAGTTCTTAAAAGAAAAAGATGAGATTGAGGAATTCTTAAAGCAAAATGACCTACATAATTTCAAGGAAACTATTTCTGAATCAGAAATTAATGAGCTAAGAGATTGGTTAAAGATTTATCTAGAAGATCTAAACTTTGTTCTTGATCATGCAGAACCATGGTTATTGAGCTATTTCAAGAAGATAAATGCAGAAGATAAGGCTATGGAACTTGATATCTATAGTAACCTTATTCAAGAAGTTCAGCCTTTATTGGAATACAGGAAAACGCTACTAATTGATCCCATAGAGCTGAATTTTGAGATACAACCAAACTCAAAAGAATATCAAGCTGTTCAACGTGCTGTTGATACAGGTAAGCCATTTAATTGGTATCATTTTGGTACTGCTGAATTACAAGACCTTTTTAAGTCAATTAAAGTTTCTGGAAAATATCCTGATACATCAGATGAATGGAAAAGACTTAAAGAATATCTTGATAGAAAGCAGACTCTTAACATCTTTATGAGCAAATGGAATAGTATTGCCGCACAATTAGACATTCCTTTAATTGAGTTAAATAATCGTAATATCGATGAAATATTAAAAGAGTTCACGCAGCTCATCATTAGAACTCAAAAATGCCTAGATTTGAAAAATAAGTATTTGGATGTATTTAGTGCCAATTATCTAAAAGTTTTTAGTAGAGCTAAATCTTTTGATTTCTACGGATTACCTAAAAATATTGATGACTTGATTCAATTGTTAGGGCAGAAGTTAAAAATATTTAATTTAGAAGTCTATCAACAACAACTGGCTGATCAAATCCTTTATTTATCAGAGTTTGGTAATAAGATATCAAATCAGTTACAAAAAATAGTATCTCAGATTGATTCCAATTCATTACATGAAAGTGAACTTGGAGAGTATGCTGATCTATTAAAAAAATTATCACATTTAAAAGATCTAACTGAAGATTTTGAAAGAGTTAAATCCGCCAGTATTAGATTGAGTAAAACAAATGCTTTGATTGTTAGTAAAGACATTCTTGGAATTCCGTACGCTGAAGAAATTGAGGATCCTGTATTACGTAATACATTGCTAGAGGCTTGGGAATGGAAACGTCTTGAGATTTTTGTAATGGCCATTAGTAATACAGGTCAAATTGAAAATTTGTATGAGCGCCGTCGTATTCACGAGAAGAATCTATCACAAAATTATGCTCAATTGGCAGCAAACAAGACATGGCTGGCATTAAAGGAAAATGCCTCAGATAAAATTTTAGTTGCATTACAGCGTTATAAAATTGCTGTACAACACTATGGAAAAGGGACAGGTAAGAATGCTCCACGTTATAGAAAAGATGCTCAAGTAGCCCTTAAAGAGGCAACAGCAGCTATTCCTTGCTGGGTCATGTCACACCTTCAGGTATCTGAATCTATGCCTGCTGAATTAGGTCTCTTTGACTTAGTGATTGTGGATGAGGCATCACAATCATCAATTGACGTATTACCCGTTTTAATGCGTGCTAAAAAGTTATTAGTTGTGGGGGATAATAAGCAGGTTTCTCCGAGTAATGTCGGCCTAGCAAGTGCTCAAATTGATGTATTAAGGAATCGTTATCTACATGGTCAGCCGCATGCTGCATATTTAACACCAGATATGTCTTTATACGACATGGCTTCTTCTATCTATGAGTCAAGTGTGATGCTTCTAGAGCATTTCCGCTGTCATCCTGCAATCATTAGTTATAGTAATAAAAACTTTTATGGTAACCGTATTAAGCCAATGCGACTATCGAAGAAGTCTGAGCAGTTAAGCCCAGCTTTAGTCGCAATTTATACACCGCAGGGGTATAGAGAATCTAAAAACAGCAAACATATTAATCGAATAGAAGCGAAAGCAATTATTGAGGAAATGAAACTTCTTCTTAAAGATGAACGATATACGAATAGATCAATTGGCGTGATCTCGTTGCTAGGTCCAGCACAGGCTGAGTTCATTCAATCAGAAGCTTTGAATGAGTTTGGCGCAGGAACTCTTACTCAGGTTCAATTTGCTTGTGGAGATGCTTCAGCATTTCAGGGTGCAGAAAGAGATATTATTTTCTTATCTATGGTAGCAGATCCTGAGAATTGTCATGCTTTGAGTCGATCTGATCATGAACAGAGATTTAACGTGGCTGCAAGCCGTGCTCGTGAAAGGATGTATCTTGTCCACTCCGTGAATCGTGATCATATATCTCCAAAAGATCTAAGGCTGAATTTACTCAATCATTTTTATGATTTGCAAGAAGATCAAAAAGCATCATTTGAAGCAAAATTAGACTTGTGTGAATCGGAGTTTGAAAAATCTGTATTTACGACACTCCATGAAATGGGTTACACAGTTACTCCACAGGTTAAGGTTGGAAGCTATCGAATCGATTTAGTCGTTGAGTCAGATGGTGATCAGCGTTTGGCTGTTGAATGTGATGGTGATAGCTATCATGGGCCAGAACAATGGCATGATGACATGACTCGTCAACGTGCTTTAGAACGCGCAGGATGGACATTCTGGAGATGCTTTGCATCGAGTTGGTCCATTGAACGTGAAAATATGATTATGTCATTAAAGGAAAAACTTGATGCAATGGGCATAAAACCTACACATGGAATGAGTAGCTTAATTCAAGATGTAGAACACAAAGTGTGGGTAGATGACGAATCTGAAATGAGTGCGGAAAGTGACATCGAGAAAGATTTGTTAATTCTTTAATTGTACTAGCTTGTATTTAAATGGATTCTCTAGCGGACACTTACGTAACTAAAGATTACAGTAGTAATCTTTAGTTGTTGAAATTTACTTGGGTAAAAAGGTTAAAAATTTTCATCAGATTAAGGATGAATTTTATTTAACTAAAAGCTGTTTATTAAATCAGTGGCTATTCAGTCCAATATTATTTTAGTGCTAGATTGTTGTTTTTTTAGTGATAAATAAGCAGAATTGTACTTTGCTTGGAAGTTATTTGAGGGGTAAGGAGTGAAAACGATACTGCTTTCGATCATGGGGATAAGCCCTCAGGTATTAACTGAAACACTTTATGCAATTCACATGCAAGGTAAGCCTTTTCCTGATGAAGTTTACTTAATCACATCAGTAAATGCAAAAGCAAAAGCAATTGAGTGGTTATTTGAAAGAGGGCAGATTGAGGATTTAAAAGCGCATCATAACCTTCCAGACTTCAAATTTGAATTAAGTCATATTTTGCTGATGCAACATGATGATGGTGTGGAGATTTTTAATGGGCGTGAAGAAGAGGATCAACAAAGTATTGCGGACTCCATTACTCGTATTGTTGCTAAGTTCACTGCAGATGAGAACTGTCGAATTCACGCATCAATAGCAGGTGGTCGCAAGACTATGGCATTTTATATGGGCTATGCCATGTCAATCTTTGGTAGAGAACAAGATATTTTAAGTCATGTTTTTGTTAGTAAAGATTTTGAATTTTCGGAGAATTTTTTTTTCCCAACCTTAAACGATAATTATATTGCTAACAAAGATAAGGTTTTAAATACTAAAGAAGCAAAAGTTACTCTTGCAGAGATTCCATTTGTGCGAATGCGAAATATGGTTGATCCAAGCTTTATAAATCAGATGGAAAGAAAGTCTTTTAGTAAGACTATTGCATTATTAAATACTTATAAAAATACAAGCATTAAGGTCCAAATAATATTTAATAAAAAATGTATTTTAGTAAATGGTATAGAGATTAAACTTCCACCGAAAGAACTAGCATTTTATCTTTGGTTATCTCAACAACCTGAAAGAAGAATTAATATTACTCGGCAGTTTTGTGCTGATACTAAATATAGCGCTTCTTACTTGAAAATGTATTCAATGGTTTCTAGCGATAGTCGAGTATTTACTTCTTTTAATGTTGATAGGGAAATGGTTGAGCAGTGTTCGGTTGAAACTTTGTCAAAATTAACAGATATGAGGCCATTCGAAAAAGATTGGCTCCAGCAAATTCGTTCTAAAATTAATGGACAATTTAAAAAATGGCTTGAACCGACTGTGGTTGATGTTATTGAAATTGGAAGTAATGAGTACAATACACAGCAACATGAGGTTTGTTATTTTATGTCTGAGACTGTAATCATTGAGTGTTAGGTAGATTGAGAAATAAACAATCTAATGGGTTTAATTTTTATTTAAATTATATGATAAAGGTAAGTTAATGCAAAAAGATAAATGTGTTATTTGTACTATAGGTACTTCTATTGCCAATGGTTGTGAGTTGCAACTTGAATACTTTAATCCAGGTCATGCATGGGAAGAGGATACAAAAATATTTGAGCAACAAATCAATATGCGTGTTGCAGGACTTAAAAATAACATACATAAAATATCTGCCGAGATTAATTCTCTTGAACGATTAGGTTTGACAACAATGAGTAAAGTGGTTTTGCTAGCAGCAGATAATGCGGCGAGTAAAGCTTGCGCTAATGAATTAAAAAAAAATATTGAACAAATTTTTGGTCTTGCGAAACAAAATATTGAAATTAAGCGTATTAAGGGGCTACAAGTACATGATGTAAAATCATTAAAAGAACAAGGATTTCGTGAGTTAGTCACCACAATGTTGGCTTATTTAACGGATGATAACCTAAATTACCAATATGATTTGATCTTAAATCCAACAGGTGGCTATAAAGGAGTGATTCCATTTGTAACAGTATTAGGGATGTTATATGGAAAACGTAGTGTATATATATTTGAACATGCGGAACAATTGATTAATCTCCCCCCCTTGCCATTTAGTTTTGACATTGATATTTACAATCGTGTTGTGCCGGCATTGAAGCGTATTGATGAGCAAACGGCTATAGCTGAGCAAGAATATTACGCTTGTATTATTGATTATACTGAGCAGGAAAAACCGCTATTTACTTCATTTATTGAGCCTATTGGCGATAATATGGTAACGATTTCTCCTCTTGCTGAAGTACTTTTATCGATAGAGAATCGTAATTCCTATCCTATAGTTAGCCAGAATGTGATAGATGAACTCCAATATGATAATACACAACCAGCGTTAGCTTTAAAGCGATTAATTAAAAATAGTGTGAATCCATTATGGCGTAAGCAACATAGTGAAAAATGGCATGAAACTAATTTAATCGTGATTAAGCAAAATGCTACTGCTGAACGTTTAGCTGGTTTTGTCAAAAATAATGCTTTTTATGTAGCTTATGCTTTTCGAACACATGAAATTTATGAGCGTGATTTACCAAAATATGATGAGAAAATGGCAAAAAATCTTAAGTATCAGCAATGGGAAATAACTGAAAATGTAGGCGAGTCACAAAGTAATAATATGGATTTATTAAGGGAAAGAGATCAATTGCTCATTGAAAATCGGCATTTAATAGAAAAAATTAAAACTCTAGAAGAAGTAATAGACAATAATGACTTGGATAAATTAGAAGAAAAAGATCAGCTTGAAGTGCTTACTCAAAAAATAATAGAGTTAAGTCAATGTATAATAGACACTAAATTAGAATTAGAACAACAAAAAATACACGCTGAAATAACTTATCAAGCATTGGAAAAACAACTTGCTGAACAGCAGAAATCCACTAAAAAATTAATATCCAAAGGTTTCTTCTCAAGGCTTTTTTATGTAGTTAGAGGAGGGAGGTAATTTGGTAATCACCCCCTAAAAATCAACAGTAAGAACCTATCGTTATGAGTGAAATATTACAGTGAATCATATAGTTGGCAAGCTTGCTATTGAATAATTTTTATTTAAATATGATACTGTAAATTTACACAGAAATTGTAAGTGAAGATAGCAGTTTGTTTAGCATAGTTTACTGAGAGTTTAGGTGGTCAGACGTAGTTGTGTTAATACATGTGCTTAATTATTTGTTAATTATATATTTAAGATAATAAGAGGATAAAATTATGGCTGGATTTAACCCTGCTAATTTTACAGTTGCTAAAGCAAAACCTTTGCCGGTAGTACTACTGTTAGATGTCAGTAGTAGTATGGGTGGGGAGAGTATTAAAAAACTTAATATCGCTGTAAAAGAAATGATTTCAGACTTTGCTAGTGCAGAAAAAAATGAGGTGGAGATTTTAGTTTCTATCATTACTTTTGGTGCAGAAGTTCTGCTTCATACCCCTTATACTTCTGCCAAAGATATTGAGTGGCAAGACCTTACAGTAAGTGGTAGTACCCCAATGGGTACGGCTTTTTCGATGGCAAAAGCAATGATTGAAGACAAGGAAACAACGCCATCACGTGCATATCGTCCAACAATTGTTTTAGTTTCAGATGGTGAGCCAGATAGAGATGATCCTTGGCAACAATCTTTACGTGCTTTAGTGAATGATGGGCGTTCAAATAAGTGTGACCGTATGGCTATGGCAATTGGTACTTCAGCTTCTAATACCGTACTTAACGAATTTATCTCGGGTACAGAGAATAAAGTATTCACAGCTCAAGATGCTTCACAAATTCAAGAGTTTTTTAAATTTGTGACCATGTCAGTTACTACTCGTACCAATAATCAAAATGCCAATGTTGTGCCTAAACCAGAAGAAATAGAGCAATTGGTTAAGCAAGAGCAAAATCAACAGCAAGAAGAGTCAGATGAGTTTATCTAAGCTTCACTGCATTATCGATTGTTCTGGAAGTATGGTGGAGTATGGTAAGCCAATGTTGTTGGTTAACTTAGTACGCTATATCAGGCAATTTACTGAGCAACATGACACCAATATATGTTATTTCAGCTGGCAAGAGAATATTACACAACTTCATTGGTCAGTTGGAAGTGATGTTGAATTACCTAGCACTAGCGGGGAGGGGAATGTTGATGCACTTTGTAAGTGGATTGAAAGAAACCCAGACGTCAAATTTTTGCTATTGACAGATGGTTACTTTAAGTTAAATGCACAACAGCGGTTTCAATTAAGCCAACTCGATCATTTATATCTGATAGGTGTAGGTGGTGATGCGGATCTGCCACACTTAAATACGCTATCTAATAATTGCTATCGTGCAGAACAATTAGATCAAGTTTTACATATGATTTTGCGATCCGAAATTGTAGCCATGATTCCATCGCGCAGAGTTGATTTAACTCATATTATTGAAAATGAATCGAATGATGATGACTGGTAATAGTTTAGTATGGCGAGGTTTCAGTGGTACCGAAATAGGGCCGTTTCATCAACGCCTTGGATTACCTAATCAAGATGCTTGTCACTTAGAACTTGATAATGAGTTGGTCTTGATTGCTGTGTCTGATGGTTTAGGAAGTAAGCCTTTATCTCATATTGGTTCTCAAGCGGTATGTCGAGCAGTAGTGAGAGTTGCTCGACACTATATGAGTACATTAGTAATTGAACCATTATCTGTTATTGAGTTGTTTCATAGTTTTTGGTTAGAAGAGCTGAATGGGGCTGAAGTTGAACAATGTAGCTGTACAGCACTCTTCGCTATTGTATTTGGAGATAGTACTTTTATTGCTCACATTGGGGATGGTGATTGCTGCATCATTACGTCGGTTAAAAATGAGCAACAGATCCATTTTTTAACTGATAAAGATGAAAGTTTATTTGCTAATCAAACATA
>CAZKJI010000015.1:9718-27306 GCA_964553005.1 uncultured Acinetobacter sp.
TAGGTAAAAAAAATCAGGTTGAAAAATGGAAATTTTGTGTACAGCCAACTGTAGAGTTAGAGGCTTGCTTTTTAGTTACAGATGGGATTGCTGATGATTTAGCTTCTGAGCATCGTATTGATTTCTATCGTGAACTGTTGAACCAATATCGTCTGTTATCAGATATTGAAGTTACTTTAGATGTAAAGCATTGGATAAGCGATTGGCCGGTGACAGGTCATAGCGATGATAAGACTATCGCTGCTTTATATCGTTAATCATTGTTGGATATATGTTTGAGTGCTCTAGTTAAGAGCTACAGGGGAAGCTTTATATGCAACAGCAAAAAGAACAAAAACTTACTCGGGTGAAAGATCAATTATCTCAATGGCATGAGCTGAAAAAAGAGTTAGGAAAAGGTGGACAAGGGGTTGTATATAGAACAGCAGATTCCGAGTTGTTAGTTAAAATGCCACTGAAAAATGGTAAAGAAATAACGGATAAGGAAGAAATCAATCATTTTCAAAAGCGGTTTGAAAACCTCTATCTGTTGCCATTAACCAATAAAATGCATATTACGAGACCACTTTATTTGCTTGAAGGGCAGGCTGGTTATGTGATGCAGATGATGCAAGATATGCAACCGATAGGAAAATGGTTGCCGCAAATTTTGAATAAGCAACTTGCTAAAACTTTCACTCGTCCTAGTTGGTTGAGCGAGGAAGTTCCTTTAGAAGTTGCTTACTCATTGGCTATGTATGCTAACACTGGCGGTACTAAGAGAAGATTAGAACTATTGAGCCAGACTTCTATCGAGTTATTAAGATTACATAGTGTAGGAGTGATATTTATGGATATTTCTCCAGATAATATTTACTGCTCAACTAAGCCAGAGCATAGTGAAGTGTGGATGATAGATGCGGATAATTTGCGCTTTGAAGGGGTAAGTTCGAAGTCTGGTGTAATCACTCCACAATATGGTGCACCGGAGATAGTTAAAGGTATTGATGGTGGTAGAGTTGTTAGTGATACTTACTCATTAGCATTATTAGCATTTAAAATTCTCACGATGTCTAATGCTTTTGAAGGACAACTTTTTAGTGATGTCGTAGGTGATGAAGATGACTGGGCAACAGACGATTCAGAAAGTAGTAAGCCTAATTTAGAAGTTCAAGCAGCACAAGGCGAGCTTCCGTTTATATTTGATGCTGAAGACAATAGTAATTCACGAGTCAATGGATTACCTGCTGAGTTGGTTTTAACACCCGATGTACTATATTTTTTTCAAAGAATGTTCGGAAAAGGACGTAAAGAGCCTTGGCAACGTCCGAGTCTTCACTCATTACCGAGGCTATTGGCTAAAGCAGCAGATAGTTCTATTCAATGCCATTGTGGTATGAGTTTTTATTATCAATCTACAAATGATACACAGTCTTGTCCATATTGTAATGAACATCATTCAAAACTTTTGGTCGCTACTAGTTATTTTTATACATCAGAGGGGGTAAGTGATCCAATTTGGACTTGGGTTACTCCTTTTATTGATGGTCAAAATATCCAACTACCACGGCGGATATCTGGTGATTTTGATATAGATCAACACAATATGCCAATGATTGAGGTGAATCAATTTGATCAGGATAGGTTTCTCTATGTTTCAGCAGAGGATGTACGAGTAGATATTCTGGATAATAATCATGTTCAGCAATTAACGAACCAATGGTTTTTGAATGAGCAGCAGATAGAGGAAGGTGTACAGTTATATCTACATGCTCCTTACTCGGTAATTATTGAGATTAAGGTTAAGGAAAATAATGCGATTCAAACAACTCAATATTGAAATAAATCATCTTTTTTGGATAGAACCGCTAGATAGTAAAGGAATTTCTTTTAAACAAGGAGATTTAGGCCAGTTACGTTTGAGTTCACGAACGGGTCAGTTACAGCTAGTTATTCATGGAAAATTATTTACGATTACTTTGCGTGAGCCTATTTTATTTAATGAGATAGTACTTGGGTTTGATCGAGCGAATGCTAATCTGATTGAGATCAGTCGAGTACATCAACAAAAGGATTGGCCTAAAGATAGTGTACAGCTTGAGTTGGCAATGGTGTCCTTTAATGGTTCTGAAATTGAACTAGGCCCAATTGATATTGTATTAGACCCGAGAACATTAGAACAAGCAAAATCTGTAGGTTTAGGTGAGAGTTTCGAGACTATTCAAGTAGCGCTTGAACAATATTGTAGTTTTAGCCTATCTGATGAGTTAGAGCAACAGTATGCAATTGTGATGTTGGGAGAAAGCGCACTAGATCAACTTAAGTATATTGAAAAAAATGAAGATAATCATAATTTGACTAATAAAGAACCACAGCAAAAAATTAAAAATGGTCTAGTTTTATTGGGCAATAATTTGCAATTGGCAGTACAACAATATTCTGCAGTAGATTTTGATTATTTAGGGGTACGCAAGCTCGTGAGTCGTGCTTGTTCAACTTCAACACGTGCACTTCGTTTGGTGAGATTACAGCTCAGTTTTAGCGAACAACAAAAACAGGTGGCTTCTCTTGCTTCTCAGCAGATGCGTAAAATTATTACAAATCAAAAAGGATATTTAGCCACTTGGGATAAATATGGAAGTACAGAGGGTGAACAGTTACTTAAGCGTGCTAGAGAAATTGGTTGCATAGAAGTGATGCCTGAACAGTGTGAAGTCTATGGTGAGTTTGGTAGACAGATGTCTATTTATTTGAATAGAGATCTACGCACTTTATTAACAACTCAAGATGCATTGTTAATGATGAGCCCTGAAACCTCGGTTCCTTATCTCGAAGATCCTGAGATGGATTGGCAGACATTTAGTTCACAATTACTTGAGGACTATAAACAAAAAAAGGGCTTTGATAGCAATCTTTCAAATTGGGATCAACAATCTAATTCAGTGAGTACAGATGCTGAGTACCAAGATAATGTGGCATCAGTAGCTAATGAGCCAAGCCAAATTTTAAAAATTGTTAAAGTTGAGCAAAATCGACTTATTGTAGAAGGAGTTGATATACCGTCGACTAAAATGATTATTGTACAATCTATTATGGGTGATCAAGTGCAGATTGAGCGACGGATGGCAGCTCGTAATGCAATTATTGAGGGTAAAAGTGCGATGCCTCATTTAGGATTGCTTATCGAGGAAGATGCTAGATTACCAAGTGGACGTGTTCAGCGTCCTGAAATAAAACCATTATCGAGTTTTGTTAAAACTAAAATATTTCCTAAAAATCCACCAACTAAGACTCAAGAAAAAGCGATTAAACTTGCTTTGAATACTCCTGATATCATGATTATTCAAGGGCCACCAGGGACGGGTAAAACGACTGTTATCACCGCCATTATAGAACGTCTTAATCAGGAATTGGATAAGAGTAAGTCAATACAGGGTGATATTTTGGTTTCAGGTTATCAGCATGATGCGGTTGAGAATCTATTAAATCGTTTATCAGTAAATGACTTGCCTGCAATTAAATTTGGGCAGCGTTCAGGTGAGAAAGAACAAAATAATGCTACTGATATTAAATTAGATGAATGGCGATTGAAAACTGTTGGAAACATCTATCAGCATGTGCCTGAGTTGAAAGAAAGTATTGCTTATTTACAGCTTGAAAATGAAGCTATAGCGTATGCGACAACACCAAGTGACAGTGCAGCTTTACGATTAGTGAACAAAGCAAAAGCATTATTAATTGGAATACCAAATAGTGCTGAGTTGATAAGTTTATTAAAGATTCTTGGTACTGAACTGAATAGTCAGCATTTAGGTGAGAGCGATGGCATAAGATTTTTACGTGCATTACGGCTATCAAAACCAGCATTTAAGGATGATGGGGTGCAGAGAGTTGCAGCATTAATGGCTTGGTTGGATGAGGAAGAGATCACTATTGAGAAAAAGTATTTAGATATATTACAACAAGCTATGATTTGGCAACCAAAAAATAATCTAGATTTTTTACCTCAATTAAAAGAAGTAAAGCAACAATTATTAAAGCAGTTTACACCACGTCCTCAACTCAAACGCAACTTAGCTAGAGAAGATGTGAAGTTAGCAATACAACGTACACTTGATTTGCTGCAAGATCGTAGTCGTAATGAATCTAAAAATAGAGCCTTAATAGATTATTTGAGTGATTTAGAGGGTAATCCGCATCTAGTGCAAGAAGCATTAGCAGAATACAATTTAGTTTATGGGGCGACAACAGGGCAATCTGAGGGCGAAGTCATTCGTCGTTTTAAATCAAAAAGTGGCGATGGAAAAGGTTATCTGCAGTATAGCACGGTGATCATTGATGAAGCTGCTCGTGCTAGCCCCCGAGATCTGATGATTCCTATGGTGCAAGCAAAAGATCGTATTATTTTAGTTGGTGATCATCGTCAACTACCACATATTGTTGATGAAGCTTTATTGCAGCAGATGGAGCAGGGGTCAGATGATATCCATGCGGATATAAAAGAAAAATTTAATCAGCATATAACAAGTAGTATGTTCCAATATTTATTTCATCGTGCTAAGCAATTGGAGCAACAAGATGGCATTCCTAGAACGATCACGTTAGATGCACAATATCGTAGTCATCCTTTATTAGGACAATTTGCTAGTGATCAATTTTATAAGCTGTATGGGGAAGGGTATGAATCACCTCTACCAGCCAGTAAATTTTCTCATCAACTTGAAGGGATAGAAAACAAAGCAGCTATATGGATAGATGCACCAGCACGGCTGGGGAATGAGGATCGTAATGCCAGTAAGAGCCGATTTAGAAAGGCTGAAGCAGAGATGATTGCTAAGAAATTAAAGCAATGGATTGATAGTGAACAAGGTAAAAATCTTAGTTTTGGTGTGATTTCTTTTTATAAAGCTCAAGTAAATGAAGTAATGAAAGCACTTGCGAAATACCAAATTACTGAACAAGATGAAGCCGGAAATTATGTTGTTACTAAACACTATCAAATGCTTTTTGATCATGCAGGCAAACCTATAGAAGAGCGTCTACGGATTGGTACTGTAGATTCTTTTCAAGGTATGGAATTCGATGTAGTCTTTTTATCAATGGTTCGTTCTCAATCACAAAACTCACAATTTCTGAAAGATCGTAATTTTTCAGCAAAGCAACAAGAACAAGTATTTGGTCACCTGATGTCTAAAAACAGATTATGTGTATCTGTAACACGACAGAAAAAGGCATTGGTTCTTGTCGGTGATAGTCAGTTGATTCAAGCACCCATAGCGGAACAGTCAGTACCTGAATTAAAAGCATTTTATGAGCTGTGTAAGAATCATGCGCAAGGAGTATTGCTTACATGAATCTACATATCCCTAAATTATTTAAGGTATTGCATCAGCCACACTCTATTGCTCAATATCATGCTAAAGCGACGCAGGATATTTTATGGCCATGCTTACGTTTTGCGATTTCATTACAAGCGAAAGCAGATCAAGACTTAAATCTATTTGAGAGTACATTATTACGTTTATTAGCTGAGGGAGAAAGTGATCTAGAGAGATTAAGCCAAAAAATGGGGCTTACGAATGAGGATGGCAAGTCTAGCCTTGTAGAGTTTCTAAGCCTTAAATTACAGCAATTAGACTTAATCACCGATAGATTGAGATTAACACCTGCAGGTGAACAAATCCTTGATCAAATTAATAATAATCAAACACAGGTTATTGGTGCAAGTGTATATTTTGATTTAATTAATCACTGTTGGTTGCCAATAATCACTCGTGGTGAAATAACATCAATTAATGTTGAAGCAAATGATGATGGCTTAGTTGAGTTTTGGCAAGGGACTGTAGGTAATCCTACACCAATAAGAGCAATCCCCCTGTTTAGTGAAACAGTTTCTAAAAATGCGCCTAATGAGCGTGATGTAATTGATATTATTAAACGTTCTCGACAGCAAAGAAAAAAAGTAGCATTGTCTTCTAGCAATACTCATCGGGATGGTTTTATTACAAGTAAGGGGACTATATCAGTCAATTCGGATGGTGAATTAGTTTATCTACATTGTTATGCTTTTATGGTGTCTGGTACATATTCCTTATATGTAAGTGATGGTTTTCGTTCAGGTATTCAGGATAGATTTACGAGAGGTTTTAATAATAGGAAGAATCATGATAGTAATTTATCTATTAAAACAGCATATGAAATCCTATATCAAAAAAGCCGAAAAAACTATCCACTTAAGGGTATGCAAAAATCAAAATCACTAGCTAAGATTTACGAGGAGTTAAAGAACAGCCAAGTAAAAAATTCTATCGATCAGTCTGAATACGAAAATAATTTATTATCTTTTGTGAGAAAGAGCTATTACGAGATTGAGAAAATGCTAGCGGAATGTTATGCATTTTCTAAGCTTGAACGCTGTATTTCTGAACTTTCGAGCGATCCACAGCGCAATGCGAATGAAGCAGAGAAAATCGCATTACAGATGGGTTTTAAGTTTAAAGATGGCAAGCTTGTTAATAAATTACTAAAGACAAATAAGGGTAGTATTATTTATCTCAAGGCAGAGCAACCTGAAATGTCAGCCTTATTATTTTGTCATTTGCTTTTAGCAAGGAATGATGAACAGCAACCCATGAGAGGGCTCGCTAAAGCCTACCCAGAGTTATTAAATGATATCGCTAAATTGCGCCGTTGGCGAAATCCGATTGATCATCAGGATGCGAATACTGTGCGTAATGAACTTGGTTTTGAGCAAATTGAATTTATTCATCAGCTTGTAGAGCGAATACGTGAAATTGTATCAGATTGGTTGAAGAGTAATGATAATCAAGTATCAGAGCAAATTACCCCTAATTGGCTTAAAGAGGATATCCGAAGTGAAGCTAACTATAGGTTAAATCAGCATTTTGGAATAATGCGTAGCGTAATGAATGAGCGTGTTTATCAAGGGTTATTTGATGCTTTAGTATTTGCCAATTTAGAGGATGCTAGAGATAGAACAAATGCTTTAGCAGGTGCCTTACAGCATGCTTTCTATCAAGCGTGTCAGTCCCTCGATGTAAATGAAGCAAATGACATCGAATTTATAAAAAGTCAGTTAGTAACTTTAGGTGCTAAACAAATTAGCAAAACTAACTCAAATAAAGTGCAGCAGTCACTTAATGGTTGTAATACAACTCTTGGTGCAAATTTTATTGCTTTTTGGGCACAGATTACGGATCAGCAGAGAAAAGAATTTCCATTTGCTGAGAAGTTAATCACAGCGATAGATCATTTAATCAAGATACGGGGGCATTCTGGTCCAATTTTAGGTCAGCATGAAACTTTAAAAGAAATTGAAAAAGCGGTATTTAAATTAATTAAGATTTTAATGGAGCAATATTGTGGATAAAAAACAGCAACAGCATGACAAAGATCAGGTTGAAAATACTCAGATGTTATCAGGGCAAAAAGAAGAGCTGGCAAAGCAAAAGCTAGAATTAATAGAAGGGCAAAAAGAAGTAGAACGCCAACTTCAATTTGTGAAATTGCGTGAACAGGCTGCTATTAAAAAGGAAGAGGATAATCATGCTCGTAGTCTTGAACTTGAAACACGCCATCAACAACAAGAGGTTCGGCAGTTAGAAATAGAGCAAGGTTTACCGGCTCTTCGAGACAAAATTTTTGCGGAGCGTGATCAACAACTTGCAGATTCAAAACTACAGTTGAAACAACAGTTACAAGATGTAGCAAATCAACAGCAGCAGTTAGAAGCAGAACGTGAGCGACTTGATCGAGTGCAAGAAATCGTTGATGGTGATTTTGCAGAGCAAAGAGCTAATTTGCAGAGAGAATTACAACAGAAACGCTCTGAAGCAAGAGCTGAATTAGATAAGGAGATTCAAGAGCAGCGTGAAAAATGTTTTAAGGTGCTTGAAACAGAGATTCAGCAGCGTCGAGATGATCTTGAAAAAAGCAAACAAGAGTTTGATAAAAAGCAAGCTAAGTTAATTACTGACCAAAATGATGTAAAACTTGATCGAGTAAAAGTCGATGCATTACAAGATTCTCTTGAGCAAAAAATTGCAGAACGTATTCAGACCCGTTTACAGGAGTTTGAACAAAATGAGAAACAGTTTGAATCAGATAAACAGCGTTTGTTAGATCGTATTAAACAGCAAGAAGAATTGTATAGTGCCTATGATGAGCTTAAAAAACTGTTAGGTGACCGCTCAGCAGAGGAGGTGTTGCACGATCTTACGACTAAGAATGAAGAGTTAAAAGTATTGCGTGAAGAGCTCCAACGCCTAAGTCAGGAACCAGAGCAATATTACGATAACCATCGTGCTGAAGTTGCAAAGCTAGAGCAAGCTAATCAGAAGCTACAGGACGAAAAACGCGAACTGCAACGAAATTTGGATACTCAAGAGCAGTTAGAATATGACCAAGAACGTTTGCAAACTAAGTTTAATAGTCTTGAAGTAAGATATGAGGCAGTTATTGCAGATAATAATAAATTAAAAGAGACCTTGGATCGAGTTAGTCCATCTTATAAAGATCCAGCAGATATTAAGGCACGGCTTAGAAATATTAAGCGTCCTCATATTGAAAAGTTTGTGCCACGTCGTCAAGAAAAATCTATTAATGAACTAGACTGGCTTGAAACTATTCGGTCAAAGATTGATGACTATGGGCTACATTTTTCAAACCGTATTTTATGTGCCTTCCATACAGCACTCAAAATTGCTGAATGGTCACCTTTAACAGTCTTAGCCGGTGTGAGTGGTACAGGTAAATCTGAGTTACCTAAGTTATATAGCCGTTTTGGGGGGATAAATTTTATTAATGTGCCTGTACAACCAAATTGGGATTCACAAGAATCAATGTTGGGCTATTTTAACTCGATCAGTAATAGTTATGAAGCTCAACCGATGCTGAATTTTCTTGTACAAAGTCGTGAGAAGTTAATAACAGACAGTGAAAACTCAGAAGATAATTATAATGGTCTTGAAGATACTGTAAGTTTGGTATTACTTGATGAAATGAACCTTGCTCATGTTGAACTTTACTTTGCCGACTTTCTGAGTAAGTTAGAGCAACGCCGTGCTGCGAAAAATAATGATCTACCTTACATCGATATTAATTTAGGTTCTAATATAGATCCTTATAAATTATCTCTTGGTCGTAACTTATTGTTTGCAGGTACTATGAACCAAGATGAAACGACTAAATCATTATCAGATAAGGTGATTGACCGAGGTACTTCAATCTACTTCCCTCGTCCAACTTCATTGCATCGTCGTGAAAAACTTAGAGCATTGCCTGAACAAGCAAATTTACTCCCAATGAGCATTTGGTGGGGTTGGATTAATAAACAAAGTAGCTTATCAGATGAAATTATCAAACCTTATAAGCAATTAATTGAAAATATAAACAATTGTTTGGGAGATGATGGTAAAGCATTAGGACATCGTGTTTGGCAATCAATTGAATACTATATGGTTAATCATCCATTAGTTATGGGATTAGATAAAAATCAATATCCTGAAGAATATAAGGAGGCACTGAAATTTGCCTTTGAAGATCAGTTAGTGCAGAAGGTAATGCCTAAGTTGCGTGGAATTGAGACACGTGGTTTTGCTAAACAGCATTGTTTAGATCCTATCTGTGAAATTTTAGATAAAGAAAAATTGTATATTTTGGATGATTTTAAGAAGGCGATGCGTATAGGGCATGGGCAATTTAATTGGGCAAGTGCGGATTATCTAAATAATGAACAGAGTAATGAACGCTACGAAGAGTTATTTAAATTAGCGAAATTATCGCTATTAGAAAATCAACACTCTAATACTCAGCCTCAATCTTAATAGGGGGCTAAATGAGCAACTTTGTAAATGAAAAGTTGAATGACTTCGGGCAATTATATGGTGGTTATACAAATCAGGAGCCTATTTCTCATCAGTTACTGCAGGGGCAACATTTATACCTAGCTAATCTGAGCTTTGATCCTCGTACAGGTGAGGCATTATCACAGCGAATGAGTTATTGGTTGAGTCACGATATACAGGCATTCGAAGATAATGAATTACAAGATCGTTTTACTTATCTGATTGATCACGCTATAGATGCTGTTAACAACATTATTATTATGCCTCGACAAATGATCAAAAGGGTTCATGAGATGACCCCAGTGTACTTAGCTCAACGACTAGATAGTCGTTCTTTACAATGGTTAAGTCGTAAGCCTGGTAATAATCTGCGTGAAAAATTAGCAGCTAATCCGCATATTTTAGCTGCTACGCGTAAGATGAGCTTTGATACTCTTGAGAATCGTTTGTTAAAAACATTCTTAATTCGTGCTTTAGGTTTACTTTTAGATCGTCAAGAAGCTAATTTAAAATTAACAGAACAGCAAGAAGCACTTATTGATTCAATACAGAAATTTTTACGAGATGAGGATTTTGCGGCAATTAAACCATGGCAGCATATGCCACCCAATAATGTGTTATTACAAGATAAACATTATAGAAAAGTATGGCGATCATGGCAGTTATTAAACCGTTTAGAAGATGATTGTGAATGCCAACAAAAAAATGGTATCGCTTCTGGGTTTAATCTATTTAGTGAGTTGCTTAAGCAACTCGCAAGTATAGAAAATTACCTAGTATTAGATCAGGCTTGGGACTTTAAGATTGATAATTTATCAGCAAGTCCAGCTATTAAAAATACGGAAGAAGAAAATTTAGTTAAAGTTTTAGTTCTTGATCTTGGTAATAATGTAGCAAAGGGTTGTGCAAAAATAACGCCTCATGCCGAATTGCTATTGTCACTCACAATTGATGGTGATATCCAAATACAGCGTCGAGTGAGAGCAGAGCAAACACAGACTTGGCGAATTGAGTTCCGATGTATAGATGGTCTGATTGATTTAAAAGTCAATTCTAATGTTGATAGTCCTGATTTAAATACTTCTTGGCAAAGAGCGATGCCAAGAAATTTTTCTAGAGTGGCTAAAACAGTTGTAAATGATCTTATACAAGGGGAAAGACACCTAAGACCACAGAAAAATTCACAGTCTCAGATATCAACTGATTTTGTTTCAGTGATGTTTGAGGGTGCGAGTTATAAATTGCAAACAAATGAAGGTATAGATAGGATAAGACCACAGTTTCTTGATCTATCAGGTCTGGACTGTAGTCAAAGTGTCGCGTTGTCAGCTAATGAGTGTGTATTTAGCGCTAAAGAATTAACTCAGGTGACGCATGATAGTTATACTCGTCAATTGAATGGTTTTACAACATTATTAGCGGAAAAAATACGAATAAATAAAGGGATGCATTATTTGGTGAGCGATCACCACAGTGAATTTGAAACCAGTGATTTACGCCGAGAAATCAACCGTAATTTTAATAATGCAAATCCATTGCCAATAAGTATTGCTGCAGTCTATGCCTTATTAGATAAAAATCAGTTTAAGCATAATGATTTGATTATGGTATTAAGTTCAGACAATACCGGTATTTACGCTACACCAATATATTATTGTTGGGATGAAAAGTTGGGAGAAAATTATCTCGAAAGGCATCCATCTATTAAGCTTTCTCAACAAGGAGAACAAAAGCTATTACAAGAAGCTTTAGTCAATTCAGGATTGCCTGAGATTATTGCGAAGCGATTTATTGAGCTTTACAGTTATACTGAAATTGTATCGAATAAAGCGCAGTTAATACTGCATGATGGCAAACATTGGTATCGTGTACCAACGGGTCTTAAAGTTGAGAGTATTGATATTAGTGATACTTTATTTAAAGAGGCATACACCTTACAGAAGAGAGAAGAAAAAGTTTACTTTCTTTCAGTTTCTACAGCGATTAAACAACAAAAGGGAGTGAAACCCAAACAATGGTTGGCTAGCAATCCTCTTTTAGGATCACAAATTTTATTAGAAAAGCAATTTTTAGTGCCACATAAGATCTTTTGGAAAGATCATTTACCTCAATTGATGGCCCGTTTACCCGTGCAAGGTATTGAGCAAAATTTTTACTTTGTTGATACACGTACTTCGGTTAAACCAGAGCGTGGTGTTGCGATCAATATTCCAATAGAAACTCCCTTTACGTTGCCACCAGATAAGGAGGAGATACGTTTTACTATTTATCAAGGTAAAAATAGTCATAAACAGATATTTTCATTACTGTTATCGCTAAGACAACCACTTAAAATGCCCTGTGACTGTAAACTTACACTTACTTATACTTATGGCGATGAACAACCCTATAAATTACGTTTTTCTCCAATAGGTGAAAAAAAGCCTTTTCATCATGTGGATGCACAATGGGGTAAAAAGATTGATGATAATCAATGTAAAGTGGTTGCAATTCCTATTTTTCCTGAGAAAGTTACATTCGAAAAACTATTTGCTTACCCTGGTAAAGAAAGGGAAACTAATATTATTGAATGGATTGAACGTAATTTAAAGGAACTTGATGATATATATCTGCTTAAATTACATGGACGAAATTCAAAAAGGTTTGATTTTAATTACCAAGATATTAAATGGGTTTCTGCTAAGGATTTTGGATTTTATGAATTACATCCTCAGTATAAAAGCATTTTTGTACATAAAAGTAAATTTAAAGATTTAGATGTAGAAAAACAAATTTTTTCTGCTGATGTGTTTACTAAAGAGGGTAGGTTTTCGTTAGAAAATATTGGTGAACAAGGAGAAATTTCAGAATATGATCTAAAAGGTCTGTCAAAACGTTGGCGTTTTCCTATGCTCATTTTTAGTGACCAATCCCGTAGTTTTAATGATGCAGCAGAGTTGTCACCTGAGTTCGCCCGTTTAGGGACTCAGGCCATAAAACAGGCGCAAGATTTATTAGTAACTCAGGGCATTAATACAACTCTTGAAAGCGAACTTAAAATGTTCTTGAGTTACTGCCATAAATTAATGCCTCCTCTCGCAGTAAATGATTTATTACAAGCCTCTCAGGATAAATATTTACTCCGTAACGAAGATACACGATTTAAGTATGCTTTAGGTGATGTAAGTGAATTATGGCAACAACAATTACTTGAAAGCCTCTTAGCACCTAGTGATGATACGGGAGGTACACGTGCAACTACGCTTGAAATTTTATCCGTAGCTATGTGGCGTGATAAAACAGTGATTCATCGTTTAACAGCAGAACAAGTAATTACACTGACTTATCGATTAAATGAGCATTTACTAGAAGAAATTAAATGGCTTAAAAAAGAAGATAAGTTCTTTAAATGGAATTCATTTATTTTACGACTAGAATTGCTATTAGCACTATTACGTACGCGAGAAAGCCAAGATCCAAATATACGTTCGCTGTTTGCGCTTAATAGCGATTTAAGTACACAACTCTTAAGTACAGTTGAAAAAATGACTGATAAACAAGGTGAGGCACTCGCATATCAGCTTGAACAACCTAAAGTAGTAGCTAGAGTTAAATTAGTTGTAAATAAACCAGAGGGCTATCATCGTACACCAGACTTACTATATGCATTAAAACTTTATCTATCAGGGGATGATGGAGCAGATCAAATCATGATTACTGAATTAGTTAATAATGCCTGATAATTATTAGGAAGAATAAATTTTATATGAATGACATGAGTATTACAAAACCCATTGATAAATTATTAACAGCGCTAACTGCCCCGACGAGTTTAGCTGAAATCGCCAAACGGTTAGTCCCAAATGATGCTTTACAGGCTGCTGACTACCATTTTTTTCAGATTAATAGTTTAAGCCATATTTCTGATGCACCTCGCCGAGAAGCACTAGAAAATGTTTATAGTAGTATTCGTTATCCTGGTGCTAGTGTAATTTATATACTCAAAGGAGATACACATGGTGTAACACTTTATTTGGGAATTGCACGTAACCATATGTATTCTAAACCTGTTATTTCTATATCTGATATCTCAGAAAGTATTTTAAAACCTAACTTTGAAGGAAACTTTAAAGGAAGTCACATACAGCAATTAACAGATAATGGCACAGAGCTAATTAACAAACTGCAGAGATACCGTCATGTAGGTGTCTTACAAGGAACAGTTGGTGATCAAGCTCAAGGAGAAAATGCTTTTTTTCAGGGCATTGATCGGTTAGTGGATGTGATGACGGGGAGTGATTTTTGTCTTGCAATAACAGCTTCTTGTGTTGCAATGGAACAATTGATGGAGTTAGAGCAATGGTTATATCGTGGTTATGAAGTGCTTGCTCCTCTTGCTCGAGTTTCACTTCAGCATGGGAAAACGAATGGTCGTTCTGTAAGTTGGGGTGAGAGTAAAGGAGAAAGCCGGGGAACAAGTTTTTCTACAAATAATAGTTATACAAAAGGTGGGAATGAAAGCACAACAAAATCTGCAAATAGAAGAGATAGCTCACAATCGGGAACTGAAGGTAGCTCACATTCCAACTCTGAAGGTGAATCGAAAGGAGAAAATGAATCAAAAAGTAGCGGAAGCAACTACAATGCTTCACTGAATCAAGGTGAAACACTAAATATATCTGAAGAACGCCACAATAGGCAAGCACAACAATGGTTGAGTTACTTAGATGAGGTCTTACTACCAAGAGTAGATTATGGCCGTAGTCGTGGCAGTTTTATATGTAATATAAGTTTATTGACAAATTCTCATCATAGCTTACTAAGATTAGGTGATGTTACACGCTCAATTTTTAGTGGAAATATGGGGAATCAATATCCATTACAAATGCTAGATATTTCAGCAGTACCAGAATGGGTTAGAAGTGTTAAAAATTTACAGATTCCAGTTATTTCTCGACATAGTAATGATCAAATATTAAATATATTCGATAGTTTAAAGTCACGTATTAATCTAAAAGGAAAAGTTCTGATGGGTGCATATGTTACACCAAAGGAACTAAGTTTAATTGCAGGCTTACCTCAGGAAGAGGTAGTTGGGATAGAACTTAAAGAGCAAGTGACATTCGGATTAAATCCACCAAAAGTAAGTGTTGTAGAGAGTTTACCATTAGGTAGTCTTGTACAATATGGTCGTATATTAAAAGATAAAAAAGTAGCTCTGAATAGAGATGATTTAAACAAGCATGTATTTGTTGCAGGTGTGACAGGTAGTGGAAAAACAACAACTTGTCATCATCTCTTACGAGAAAGCATGTCAAAATTTTTGGTTATTGAACCTGCTAAAACTGAATATCGCATGTTAATTGAAGAATATGATGATTTGCTTGTATTTACACCAGGACGTGATGATATTGCACCATTAAGATTGAATCCATTAGAAATGATGCCAGGAGAGACTATCTCAAGTCGAGTTGATATTATTAAGGCAAGTTTTTTGGCCTCATTTGATATGGAGGCCGCGATTCCTCAGGTATTAGAAGCTGCTGTTTATCGATGCTATGAAAAAATGGGATGGGATATTAATACTTCTAAACATCCTTTATATCCTGATCCTTTCGTCCCAGGTTGCTATCCATTCCCAATATTACGAGATTTGCTTGAAGCTTCAGAGCAAGTAGTTAAGGAACAGGGGTTTGATGAACGATTACGTCAGGATTACATTGGTTCTATTAAGGCACGTTTACAAGGATTATTAGTCGGTGCCAAGGGACAGATATTTAACACATTACGTTCTATTGACTTTAGTGAATTGATACATCGACCAGTTGTGATTGAGCTTGAAGAAATTCGCAACGGGGCTGAAAAATCGTTACTAATAGCCTTTATTATGACAAATGTTATTCAGGTATTAAAAAATGAACATCGTAAAAATCCAAATTTTCGACACTTAACACTTATAGAGGAAGCACATCACCTTCTCACGAAAGCAGATCCTTCAATGAGTAGTAATCGAAGACAAGCTGTTGAAATGTTTAGTGATATGCTCGCAGAAGTACGTAAATATGGTGAAGGTCTAATCATTGTGGATCAAATTCCTAATAAGCTTACGTCTGAAGTAATAAAAAATACCAATACAAAGATTGTTCATAAGTTATTTGCTGAAGATGATAAAGTTGCTATAGGTAATACTATGGCATTAGAACCATTGCAACAACAGCATTTATCTAGATTAGAAACAGGCCAGGCAGTTATATTTAGTCAAGGTTGGAAAAGCGCTGTGCTTACTCAAATTGAGCCTAATTCAACGACACAAGCAGATATTCCATTAGATGTAATTGAGCCTAAACTACGTTACCGTTCTTGGCGGTTCTATCAATTACCAAACAATCGACATGTACTACCACTAACAGCTCAACAATCAACACTAAGTATTGAACAATGGCAAGATCAATTATCGTTTAGTGCAGATATTAAAATATTGAGTGCTTATACAAAATACATGGAGGAGAGAAATGAGAAAAATCACCAACATCTAATATTAATGTTAAATATGGCTGTGAATCGTTTGGGTTCTGTATCAATGGTGATTGAACATCTACTTCATCATCTTTATATACCATCTCAAAGTGAATCTATTGTTCAGTGGCGGAGCAAATTGCAAGCTTGTTATCCACTCTTATGTGATAAGGATCATGCTAAAGTAGTTAGCAAAGAAAATTTTCATACTAGTACAAGGAGAAAATATTAATGTTAGGTGGATTAATTAGTGCAGGAGCCTCCTTGTTATCTGGAGCAATAAGTGCAGTTGGTACAGCATGTTCTGCAATTGGTGGAGCTGTTATATCTACAGGTCGCGTTATGATTGATGCAATCAATGGTGGGCTTCCAATGGTTGCAAGGATTTGTGATGCTGCACTTACAGTGGGTAAAGGGCTAGGAGTGTTTGCAACTGAACATAATGAAGTGGATATGTATGAACTTGGTATGCGTACTGAACGTGCAGTAGAAGAGGGCACTACTTCGGAGCAGTTTGATAACAACCAAGCATATATTGACTATTTGCGAGAAAAGATAACACTGAGTAATGAAGACAGAATAAATTTGAAAAATCTTTCAGATAGTGACAAGTTAAAGTATGCCTGTATTGGTAGTGCTATGACTATTGCCACTATTAAAGAAAAATATGAGATAGATATTCCTGAGACATTTTGGAGTACTGCTACTGACCTTGGGATTCAACCTGAAAAGTTTAAACCGATGTTAGATACATTTGAAAATGCAAAATTACAACCTGATTTGAATGGTTTTATGAAGGGAGAGTTAAGTTCTGATTTGCAACGTAGTATTTATGATTTGATCGATGAGCGACTAAGTGGTGTATTGGGAAAAGAAATAGTTGATAAACTAATTTCTTGAATTTCAATAGATCGGTGACTATTCAAAAAATTTAAGTCAGGATACACCAGCTATTAGATTCCAAGGCAGCATTTGATTTTTGATCTCTTGCGAAGTAGTGCTTCTCAGGCAAATTGGTAGATTATTGTCATGCTCCAAATTAACTGATTAAAACTGGCCAATCCTTCAGCGTATAATTGATCGATTTGGCAGTGCCGTAACTTGATGGCGTCTTCAGCCTATATTGATGAAGTGCTAAAAAACTTTTAAAGAAATGCACTAAACCTTATTGATTTAGCTATGCAACACAATCTTCTGACAATTCTCGGGGTCGCTTTTTGATCTTTTTATCAAAAAATAGCATTATAA